>NZ_CP135027.1:300000-542511 GCF_039392895.1 Buchnera aphidicola (Mindarus keteleerifoliae) | reverse complement strand
CTCTGAATCCTCTATATTTTATATGAAGAAAACTATACAAGTTACCTGTTCTATAAAAGTAATTATTTTACTAATTAATATACAACAAAAATAATTTTTAAGATAGAAAAGTATTCTTTTAAAATTTATAATTGGAAATTTTCAATATAATAAATGCATATATAAATATATACTACTTTATGTATATTTAACTTTGTTTTTATATATTTATATATATATATATATATGTATAAAATTATTAAGAGAAACAATATCTGTGGATAACTTTCATTTCTCTAATGACAATAAGGAAATCAGAACTTTAATAGTTGTGGATAAAAATAAAATCTCAAAAAAAATATCTTTACAAAAAAAAATGATAAAAATATTTTTTAGAATTTTAAAAAATATTTATAGTAAAAAAAAAAAAATGTATATACAATATGTTCTTAATAAATTTATTTTTAAAAAAATTTCTTTTAAAAAAATCTCGAAAAAAATTAACAAAAATTTGTTTAAATAACAATAATATTAAAAACAAAAAAAATAACTATTCTAAATAGTTAAAGGAAGTATGGATAATGACATCTGAAGTTGTTCTAATAGGAAGAAATAATGTAGGAAAATCCACATTATTTAACAAAATGACAAATTCTAATTCCGCATTAGTCGGAAATGAAAAAAAATTAACTAGAGATAGATTATCTTTTTACTTAAAAATAAAAGAAAAAAAAATTCTATTAACAGATACAGCGGGTATAACTTTTAAAACAAATGAATTTGAAAAAAAAGTTCTAGAACAAACTTATTTTGCTATTAAAAATGCCAACTTAATTCTTTTCATTGTTAATGCTAAAGAATCAATTTCATCAGAAGATCATTTTATTAATGAGATTTTACGAAAAACATCTAAAAAAATTTTACTAGTAGTAAATAAAATAGATCTTATGAATGAAAAATTTGAAATAAATAATTTTTTTGAATTAGGATATAAAGAAAAATTTATTATTTCAGCTTCAAGAGGAACGGGAATTCAAAACTTAATTGAAAAAGGAATAATTCCTAACATAAAAGAAAAAAAAAATAAAAAAAAATATAATAATGAAAAAAATCCAAAAAAAATAATTAAAGTAACATTTGTCGGTGCACCTAATGTAGGAAAATCCACATTAATAAATAAAATTATCAATAAAAAACGAGTAATAACATCAAATATTTCTGGAACAACTAGAGATAGTATCAACATCCCTCTTAAAAAAAATAACAAAAACTACATTTTAATAGATACTGCTGGAATAAAAAGAAAGAATAAAATTCTTGAAAAAATACAACTTTTTTCTATAAAAAAAACACTTGAAAATATAAATCAAACAGATATTACTTTATTTATAATAGACATTAGCAAATTAAAAATCTATAAAGAAGATCTAAATGTTGCTAAAAAAATTATAGAAGCAAAGAAACCTATAATAGTTGTATTTAATAAATGTGATTTATTGAACAAAAAAAAACTAAAAAATTTTAGTATCGACATATCAAAAAAATTAAATTTCCTTTATTATTGTCAATTTCAGTTTATCTCAGCTCTAAAAAATCAAGGAATAAAAAAACTACTTAACAATATAAATGTTACCTATCACAGTTCTCTTAAAAAAAATAACAGTTCGAAATTAACAATAATTTTAAAAGAAGCAATTAAAAAACACCAACCCCCCAATATTCAAGGAAAAAAAATTAAACTTAAATATGCCCATCCTGGAGGATATAAACCTACAATTATTATTATTCATGGAAATAGAACAAAATATTTGCCTAAAACATATAAAAAATATTTAGCTAATTATTTTCAAAATACATTAAATTTAATAGGATCTCCTATAAATATATTTTTTAAAGAAAATAAAAATCCTTTTTCTTAAAAGATAAATTAACATTTTTCACTTTTAACAAAAGAGTTTTTTGAGTAATAAGGAATTTCTACTATAATGTCTTTACTTCCAAGTTTAGCTTGACATGATAATCGACTTTTTTCTTCTAATCCCCATGCTTTATCTAAAGCGTCTTCTTCTTTTTCATTACAAAAAGATAAAGAAGAAAATCCCTTTCTAATAATACAATGACAAGTTGTACAAATACATGATTTTTCACAAGCATGTTCTATTAAAATGTTATTTTTTAAAGCTACATCTAAAATAGTTTCTCCTGAACTAGCAAAACACACTTTTCCCTTTGGTAACAAAATTTTGTGAGGTAAAAATTTTATTTTCAACATATTTTTAAAATTACTCCATTTTAGAATATATTATATCGATAAAATTATAGTAAATCTTGTTTACATATAATTATAATATTGTATGTAAAAAATCAACTTTTATACTAGCACTCATGTTTGTTTTTTTATCACTAGCATTAACTTCTAAAAATCCACTTTCATCTACGTTAAATTCAACTAATATTCTAGGTTTTCCAGCTTCTTCTTCTTTTATCCCTCTTAAAAAGAACTTTCCTAAAGAACGACAATTCTTTACAAAATTATCTTCTCCTTGCAAAATATGAATCATTATGACCGTTTGATTTTTTTTAAATGTTGTAAACTCTTTTTTAATAGAAATTGGAATGGTACTATTTTTTTTGATAATTTTTTCTACTCTACCTCCCATTAATTCAATTCCTAAAGAAAATGGTACTACATCTAAAAGAATAAATTTGTTTTTCTTATCTAAAGATGTTTCTTTATAATTAAATAATAAATCTGACTGAATAGTTGCACCCATTACAACAGCTTTATCAGGACTAATAGCGCTATCTATTTCTTTTTGAAAAAAATAAGATAACTTTCTTTTAATTAAAGGAATATAAGAAGACCCTCCAACCATTAAAACGTTTTCAACTTCCTTTTTATGAATAAAAGCATCTTTTATCGCATATTTTATAAGAATTAAAGTTTTATTTATTAAAGGTTCAATCAAAGTTTCAAATTCAGAACGAGAAATTTCGACTTTCCAACATTTAAATTTAACTGAAACTTTCTTTTCTTTGCTGAGTTTTAATTTAATATTCTTAGCTAAAATTAACAATTTTCTTTTTAAAAAAAGATTATCAGTTGTACATATATTATTCTTTTTTTCGATATATTTTGATAAAATTTCATCAAAATCATCTCCTCCTAATTGAGGGTCCCCTGAAGTTGATAGAACTTCAAAAATTCCTTTTTTAATTTTTAAAATAGAAATATCAAATGTTCCTCCCCCTAAATCATAAACTAAAACAATTCCATTTTTTTTAGTATGAAAACCATAAGCAATTGCAGCAGCCGTCGGTTCATTTAACAAACGAATATTCTTTAAACCTGAAAGCATAGCTGCAGATTTTATTTTTTTTCTTTGAATATCATCAAAATAGGAAGGAACAGTAATAACAGCAGTATCAATTTTCTTTTGTAAAAAAAATTCTGACTGTTTTACTAAATTTGTAATAATTGCGCTTATTATTTTAACAATAGGAACTTTTCCTTGTACTGTTTCAATGCAAATTCCTTTTTCTTTTTGAAAAGAAAAAATATAAGGAATGTTAGGATATAAATTCTTAATTTCTTCAACAGATTTCCCTAATAATCTCTTAACAGAAAAAATAGTTCTTAAAAAATTTTCTTTAGTAATTTTAGTTGCTTCTTCACCTACGACTAAGGTGTTTTTATCATAACAAACAACTGATGGTAAAAGAGAATTTTCATCTTTTCCAGATAAAATTATAATTTTTTTATTTAATAAAAAACCGATTAAAGAATAAGTAGTTCCAAAATCGATACCTACAGAAAAAAATTTTGACTTTAATTTTTTGTTTACTTTATTATTAATAATGTTCAACATATTTTATTTTTCCTCAATATTTTCTATTAAGATCTCTAATTTTTTTTATTTCATTTGCTTGTTCAAGTAATTTAAAAAGAAATCTTATTTCTTGAAATAAACTTACTGCATAATTCCACTTTTTTATAGAGATACTTAAAGAAATTTTTTTGAAAAAATTTTGAATTAAGACTCTTTTTTTTTTTATAAAAAAAGAAAGTTCATTATTTAATGATATGTTAGATTTTAGATTTTCTAGCTTAATAGAAAATTGAAATTGATTTTCTAAGAGTTCTACTTTTAAAGGATATTTTTTTTTGTTTTTATAATCAATATTATTTAAAACAAAAAGATGACTTATTCTACTCAATGGATTTTTTAACTTTCTGTATCCTTCATTAATTATGTAAATTTTTTCTTTATTTTTTTTTTTTGTATTTAAATCACTTCTGTAATAAAGATCAGGATGAAATTTTTTTTGTAATTTATAAAAATTTTCATTTAATTTTTTCATATTTATATCAAAAATTTGCGGTAAATTAAATAATTTAAAATAGTTCATCTGTTACTCAATATTTTTTTTAAAATAATTTTATTATTAGCTAAATTAAAATTAGAAATAAACTACATAATATACTGAAAAAAGTATTTTTTTCAGTATATTTAAAACAAAAAATAATCATTTAACAAATTATTAAATTGATTAAATTAAAAAAAATTATTGTTTGCTTTCATAATCAGAAATTGCAGCTTTAATAGCATCTTCTGCTAAAACAGAACAATGTATTTTAACAGGAGGTAATTCTAACTCCTTAGCAATTTTAGTATTCTTAATTTCACTTGCTTGTTTTAAAGATTTTCCTTTTATCCACTCTGTCATTAAAGAACTAGATGCTATAGCAGAACCACATCCATAAGTTTTAAAGCAAGCATCTTCAATAATACCTTGTTGATTAACTTTTATTTGTAATTTCATTACATCTCCGCAAGATGGAGCACCTACTAATCCACTTCCAACGTTAACATCAGTGTTAGAAAAAGATCCGACATTACGAGGATTGTCGTAATGATCCATTACTTTTTTGCTATATGCCATAAATATTTTCTCCGCTTCGGATAATATTTTTATTTAATATTCCATTTCATGTTGTCTAAATCTACTCCGGATTTAAACATTTCCCACAAAGGAGATAAAATTCTTAATTTTTTAATTGAAGCTTTAATAATTTTTACAGAAAAATCAATTTCTTTTTTTGTAGTAAACTTTCCCATAGAAAACCTAATTGAACTATGAGCTAATTCATCTTTAATTCCTAAAGCTCTAAGTACATATGATGACTCTAAACTTTCCGAAGTGCAAGCTGATCCAGAAGAAACAGCTAAATCTTTTAATGCCATCATTAAAGATTCTCCTTCTATGTAATTAAAACTAATATTTAAAATATAAGGAGAACTAATCGATAAAGAACTATTTAAAAAAACCTCTTCGATGTTTTTTAATTTATTCCAAAAATATAAACGTAAAGTATTTAATTTTTGATAATCCAAAAGAATATTTTTTTTTGCTATTTCAAAAGCCTTTCCCATACCTACGATCTGATGTACAGGTAAAGTACCTGAACGCATACCTCTTTCATGTCCTCCACCATGTATTTGAGGAACTAAACGAACTCTTGGTTTTCGACGAACATACAAACCGCCTATTCCTTTAGGTCCGTAAATTTTATGAGCGGAAAAAGACATCAGATCAATATTTATTTTTTTTAGATCTAACGGGATTTTCCCAACGCTCTGAGTTGCATCAACATGGAAGAAAATTTTTTTTTGTTTACATATTTCAGATATTTTTTTAATATTTTGAATTACCCCAATTTCATTATTAACATGCATTATAGAAACTAAAATTGTTTTTTTTGTTATATGTAATTCAAGATCATCTGTATCAATTAATCCATTTTTTTTAGGGGCTAAATAGGTTACTGAAAACCCTTGAGTTTCTAAATATTTACAAGTGTCTAATACAGATTTATGTTCTATTTCACTTGTAATAATATGAGTACCTTTATTTTTATAAAAAGATACTAAACCTTTAATAGCTAAATTATTAGATTCTGTTGCTCCTGATGTAAATATTATTTCTCTAAAATCTACATTAATTAGATCAGCAATTTGAGTTCTAGCTATATCAACAGCCTCTTCAGCTTTCCAACCAAATTGATGAGACCTGGAAGCTGCATTTCCAAATTTTCCTTCAAAAGTTAAATATTCTTTCATTTTTTTTAAAACTTCTGTATCTGTAGGAGTTGTTGCTGCATAATCTAAATAAATTGGAATTTTCATTTTTCCCTCTTTAAAAATTAACATGAAACAATTCTATTATATTTATCAAAAAAAAGTTAACTATTTGTTAATAAAAAAATAATTTTTTGTTTTTTAATAAAAATTTGAAAAAAAATTCAATTATATTTACTAGATAAAGTTAAAAATCAATGTTATTATTTTGTTCTGTAAAAGAACAAAATTGCTAAAAAAGTAAGAATAGGGATGTAGTTCAATGGTAGAATGTTGGTCTCCAAAACCAATGGTTGGGGGTTCAAGTCCCTCCGTCCCTGCCACTATGTTTAATAAAACATTATATATGTTTAAAATATTTAATCATTTTTAAAAATTATTTTTAACTGACATTTATTTTTTTATTCTTTTATAAAATATGAATCTTTCCATCTGTAATTAATAAATCAAATATAAATATTTAAGTAATTTTTTTTCAAAAATTTATTACTTGACATACATTAAATAAAACTTTCATTTTCAATCCTTATATTAAGAAAATAAATTATATGTTTAGATATCGATCTAGTGTAACTACTCAAGGTAAAAATATGACAGGAGCTAGAGCTTTATGGAGAGCTACTGGAATGAAAAGTGAAGATTTTAAAAAACCTATTATTGCAATAGTTAATTCTTTTACTGAATTTGTTCCTGGACATATTCATCTTAAGCAAGTAGGAAAAATAATTTCTAAAGAAATTAAGAAACAAGGAGGTGTTCCAAAAGAATTTAATACAATAGCAATTGATGACGGAATAGCCATGGGGCATTCCGGAATGCTTTATTCTTTACCTTCAAGAGAATTAATTGCTGACTCAATTGAATATGTTATAAATGGGCACTGTGTAGATGCTATGGTTTGTGTTTCAAATTGCGATAAAATTACACCTGGAATGTTAATGGCAGCTATGCGTTTAAATATTCCTACTGTTTTTGTTTCTGGTGGTCCAATGGAAGCTGGAAAAATAAAAAACCAAGAAAAATATCAAAAAATAGATTTAGTAAATGCCATTTTAGAAGGTTTTAATAATAAATCCTCCAATTTTAAAAAAAATAATTTGATAGAAAAAAATGCATGTCCTACTTGCGGTTCTTGTTCTGGATTATTTACAGCTAATTCTATGAATTGTTTGATGGAAGTATTGGGTTTAGCATTTCCTGGAAATGGAACAATATTAGCTACTCATGTAGAGAGAAAAAAATTATTCACTAAAGCGGGAAAAATTATAGTAAAAATTACAAAAAAATATTATGAAAATAATGAAAAAATGTTTTTACCAAGAGAAATAGCATCAAAAGAATCCTTTTATAACGCTATGATACTAGATATATCTATGGGGGGTTCTACAAATACAATTTTACATCTATTAGCTGCTGCTCAAGAAGGAAATATATCTTTTAATTTAAAAGATATAGATCAATTGACTAGAAAAGTTCCCAATTTATGTAAACTTTCTCCTAATCATGATTTTTATCATATGGAAGATTTTCATAGAGCTGGAGGAGTTTTTAGTCTTTTATTAGAATTAAAAAAAACAAAATTGTTAAATTTAAATACAAAAAATGTATTAAATTTAAGTCTAAAAAAAACTATCAGAAATTATGCTATTTTGAGTACAAAAAGTAAAAGAATTCTTAACATGTTCAAAGCAGGTCCAACAGGAATAAATGCTGCGAAAGCATTTTCACAATCTTTCAGATGGTCTAATCTTGATACTGATAGGAAAAAAGGATGTATTCGATCAATTACTTCTTCTTATAGTGAAGATGGAGGACTAGCTGTTTTATATGGAAATATTGCTGAAGATGGATGCGTTGTTAAAACAGCTGGAGTAAATAAAAAAAATTTAGTGTTTAAAGGATCTGCAGTTGTTTGTGAAAGTCAAGAAGAAGCAATAGAGTTAATATTAAACAAAAAAATAGTAGATGGAAATGTTTTAGTAATTCGATATGAAGGACCAAAAGGAGGTCCTGGAATGCAGGAAATGCTATATCCTACAACTCATTTAAAAGCAATGAAATTGGACATGAAATGTGCTTTAATTACAGATGGAAGATTTTCAGGAGGAACATCAGGATTATCTATAGGACACATTTCTCCGGAAGCAGCTAACAAAGGAAATTTAGCTTTAATTAAAAATGGAGATTTAATTAAAATTAACATTCCTAAAAGGAGTATTAATGTTATTCTTTCAGATTTAGAGTTAAAATTTAGAAAAAAAATGGAAGAAAAGAGAGGAAAATTGGCATATACTCCTACATTTCGAAAAAGAAAGATTTCTCTTTCATTAAAAGCTTATGCATTATTAGCTACAAGTGCAGATAAAGGTGCAGTAAGAAAAAAAAATTTTTAAAATTTAGTAATTCTAAAAAAAATAATATTTTATCTTCATACAAATAGGAAAAATTTAAATGAATTATTTTAATGATTTGAATTTTCGAGAAAAGGTCATTGAGTTGAAAACATGTCGATTTATGAAAAAAAAAGAATTTTTAGAAGGTATAAAATATTTAAAAAATAAAAAAATTGTTATTGTTGGTTGCGGTTCGCAAGGCTTAAATCAAGGATTAAATATGAGAGATTCGGGATTAAATGTTGCTTATGCGCTTCGAAAAAAATCTCTTAATAAAAAAAATGAGTCTTTTAAAAGAGCAAATGAAAATAATTTTGAAGTAAATGATTATAAAACTTTAATTCCTCACGCTGATTTAGTGATAAATTTAACTCCGGATAAACAACATTCTAGTGTTGTTAAAGAGTTACAACCATTAATGAAAAAAGGATCTACTTTAGGATATTCACATGGATTTAATATCGTAGAAATGGGCGAAATAATTAGAGATGATATAACTGTTATTATGGTAGCTCCAAAATCTCCAGGAACTGAAGTTCGAGAAGAATTTAAAAAAAATTTTGGAGTTCCAACTTTAATTGCGGTACATAAAAAAAATGATATTGAAAAAAAAGGATTAGATATTGCAAAGGCATGGGCAGTAGGAATTGGAGGACATAGAGCAGGAGTGCTATATTCTTCTTTTTCAGCTGAAGTTAAATCTGATTTAATGGGAGAACAAACTATTTTGTGTGGTTTATTACAAACAGGTTCTTTAGTTTGTTTTAAAACATTAATAAAAAATGGATATAATAAAGAATATGCTAGTAAATTTATTCAGCATGGATGGGAAACTATTACTGCTGCTTTAAAAATTGGCGGAATAACATTGATGTTGAACAAGTTATCCAACTTTCAAAAAGCCAGAGTTTTAAAAATTTCTGATCAATTAAAAAAATTGTTGACTCCTTTATTTAGAGAACATATGGATAATATCATTTCTGGATTTTTTTCTAAAAAAATGATGGAAGACTGGAAAAATAAAGATTTAATTTTATTTTCTGAAAGGGAAAAAACTAAAAAATCTTCTTTTGAAAAATTAGGTAGTTATAAGAATGATATTGAAGAAATGGAATTTTTTAATAAAGGTTTATTTATGATTGCAATTATAAAAGCTGGAGTTGAATTAGCTTTTGAAATTATGACTGAAACTGGGATTTTAGAAGAATCAGCATATTATGAATCGTTGCATGAATTACCTCTAATAGCTAATACTATAGCTAGGAAGAAGTTGTATGAAATGAATGTAGTTATATCAGATACAGCTGAATATGGAAATTATATTTTTTCTAAAAAAGCTCTTCCAATTTTAAAAAAATATAGTGAAAAATTGAAAAAAACTGATTTAGGTTTTGAGTTAAAAGAAAAAGTTGTAGAAAATAAAGTACTTCAAATATTAAATGAAAAAATTGAAAATCATCCTATCGAAATTATAGGAAGAAAATTACGAAAATATATGAAAGAAATGAGATTTTTTTAAAAAAAATTGTAACATGTTAGATCTAACATGTTACAATTTTTTTTTGTTTAAAAATTAAAATTATAAATGATATAAATTATTTTTTAAAAAATTATTAAAAACTTAAATTTTAATTAAGATAGAGAACTGTTTCTACAATAAGTGTTTTTAATGAAATTTAAAACTTTATTTTAAAAAGAAAAAATTATGGACAATATGATCCTTTTAATTTCAAATTAGAATTTTTCTTTTAAAAGTTTTAATATCAGTATTTTATGTTAATATTATGAAAATATGATTTAAATCATTAAATAGATTAGTCTAAAAAAATTCACTTTTAATAAAAAATAAAGAGAAATATTTTTTAAAACAAAAACACCTAATAATTTTAATGAATAACATTTTTTTTAGAAAATTCAATTTTTTCAATTTTAAGACAAAAAACATTAAGTTTTAAAAAAATATGTCAAAAAAATAAAATCAAAAATATTTTTTAAATTATTTAAAAGTACATTAAATATTTATTTTTTAAATCAATAAATCAGACTTTAATTAATTAATCTTATACTGAGTATTTCAAATAAAATTTTTTTACTATGAAAAATAACAAAAAATTAATTTTTCATTAATTAATAATTATTAAAATATAGATTTTTTGAAATTTATTTATTTCAAATTATTAAATAAAAACTTTTAAAATTTGCAATTGATAATAGAAAACAATTATTCTTTCATAGATTATGAATTAAATTTAATTAATGTATTGTAGTTAAATAACTTTTTCGTTTGATATAAATATTATTTTTTGAAATAATATTTAAATTTTAAAATGTAGCTATAAAATAATTAAATTAAAATAAAATTGATTTTTGAAATAAAATTAGTTGAAGATTTAAGCAAATTAAGACTATTTAATTTTTAATATTATATAAATTGTATTTAATTAATTTTTTCTAAAAAATTTTTTTAAGAAAAACTTAATTCAAATTTTGTTAATATTTTTTTCTCTGTAGCATAAAAACAACATGTTGAATATATTATTCATATTTTATAAAAAATTAGAATAATAATTTTTATTGTTTAAAAGAACAGTTTTTTTAGAAAAGTAAGAAAAAATTTGATTTAAATTAACAAAAAAAATTTATTTATATATTTATACATGTATAAATTTAACAAAAAAGAAATAGATTTTTAAAAAATTTTAAGAAATTTATTTTTAAAAAAAATAATAAATATAAACGATTCTTAGAAATTTCGAGTCATAAATCAATCAATAATATTTAAAAATTTTAAAAAATTTGTTTAATACAATTTTTTTTTATTTGGTGTGTATAAAAAAAATTATAAATTATAAAAAAATAAAATTAACAATTTTAAATCATTTAAGAAAATAGTATTTGATTCTATCTTTTTTATCAGATTAAAGAAAAAATACTTTTTTATTATTTATTTAAATATGAGAATAAGATTGATAAAAAAATAATTAATATATTTTAAAATAAATGAAGTAAGGAAATATTTTAAAATATTCTTTAATACTAAAATTATAAGAAAATATATAGATCTTATTTAATTTTTATATGAATTATCAAAACGAAATACTTATGTAAAAAAAACTATTTCATATAAAATCTAAAAATATAATAAAAAAAATCAAAAAACAAATTTGATTTTTTTTAATTAAAATTTTGAGTAAATAAAAAGTATTCTTCTGTATATTACAGATACAATATGCTATAATTCAAAAAAAGAAAATATTACTAATTTTAACAAGACTTTTAATATTAATATATTTAAGCAATTTAAAATAGAATTTCGTATATATGTAAATATAATTATTGTAAAAAATCTAAATTAAGGAAAAATATGAACAATAGTATAATTACTAATTTAAATGATTCTGAATTTCAAAAAAAAATATTAGAAGAAAAAGGAATATGTTTGGTAGATTTTTGGGCTGAATGGTGTAATCCATGTAAAGTTTTGTCTCCTATTTTAGAAAAAATAGCTAAGGAATACGAAAATAAAATTAAAGTATTTAAAATTAACATTGATGAAAATCCAAAAACTGCACCAAAGTATTCAATTAAAGGTATTCCAACGCTTTTATTATTTAAAAAAGGAATATTAGTAGCTACTAAAGTAGGAGCTATATCTAAATCTCAATTAAAAGAATTTATAGATACTTATGTTAACTAAATAAAACATATTATTTAAAATTAATTAAATTACGTAAAAAAATAATTTTTTTAAGGTTATTTTTTACTTTCAGTAAATGCTTACTTATAAAAAATAAAACTTTTCATAGTAAAAACTTCAAACATTTACTTCAAGTTTTTAAGCATCCATCATTATGAACCTTACCGAGTTAAAAAACACGCCAGTTTCTGAATTAATTACTCTTGGCGAAAAAATAGGATTGGAAAATTTAGCACGTATGCGCAAGCAAGATATCATTTTTTCTATCCTAAAACAGCATTCAAAAAGTGGAGAAGATATATTCGGGAATGGTGTTTTAGAGATATTACAGGACGGATTTGGATTTTTGCGTTCTGCAGATAGTTCTTATTTAGCTGGACCCGATGATATATACGTTTCTCCAAGTCAAATAAGAAGATTTAATCTACGTACAGGAGACACTATTTCTGGGAAAATACGTCCTCCGAAAGAAGGAGAAAGATACTTTGCTCTCTTGAAAGTAAACAAGGTAAATTTCGATAAACCTGAAAACGGTCGAAGTAAAATTTTGTTTGAAAATTTAACTCCTTTGCATGCAAATTCTCGTTTACGAATGGAACGAGGAAATGGATCAAAGGAAGATTTAACAGCTAGAGTTCTTGATTTAGCCTCTCCAATTGGAAGAGGACAAAGAGGACTGATAGTAGCTCCTCCTAAAGCCGGAAAAACTATGCTTTTACAAAATATAGCTCAGAGTGTTGCTTATAATCATCCTGATTGTATATTAATGGTTCTTTTAATTGATGAAAGACCAGAAGAAGTAACAGAAATGCAACGATTAGTAAAAGGAGAAGTAGTAGCGTCAACATTTGACGAACCAGCATCAAGGCATGTTCAAGTTTCTGAAATGGTTATTGAAAAGGCAAAAAGATTAGTAGAGCATAAAAAAGATGTAATAATTCTCTTAGACTCTATTACTCGACTAGCCAGAGCATATAATACAGTTGTTCCTGCTTCAGGAAAAGTTTTAACTGGTGGAGTTGATGCGAATGCTTTGCATCGTCCTAAGCGATTTTTTGGTGCAGCAAGGAATGTTGAAGAAGGAGGAAGTTTAACAATTATTGCAACTGCTTTAATCGATACTGGATCTAAAATGGATGAAGTGATTTATGAAGAATTTAAGGGTACTGGAAATATGGAATTGCCATTATCTAGAAAAATAGCCGAAAAAAGAGTTTTTCCAGCTATTGATTACAATCGGTCTGGAACAAGAAAAGAAGAATTATTGACTATTCCAGACGAATTACAGAAGATGTGGATCTTAAGAAAAATTATTCATCCAATGAGCGAAATAGATGCTATGGAATTTTTAATTGATAAATTATCTATGACAAAAACAAATAATGAGTTTTTTGATATGATGAAGAGATCTTGATAAAAGATTAGTATTTGAAATAAAAACATTTAATAGTTTAAAAAAAATAAATTTGAAATTTTTAAATAAAATATTTATAAATTTTCTTTAAAATTTATTGGACATTAATATTAACAAATAGTAAACTGAAAAAGTTAAATTAATTATTTTAAATTTTAAAAATAGTTTAAAACTGTAGCTACGCGCCTGTAGCTCAGTTGGATAGAGCACTATCTTCCGAAGATAGAGGTGTCAGGTTCAAATCCTGTCAGGCGCAAAGATATTTGTTTGGTGGTTATAGCTCAGCTGGTAGAGCTCTGGATTGTGATTCCAGCGGTCATGGGTTCAAATCCCATTAACCACCCCAATTTATATTTTTTATTTTTTATTATGTAGAAATATAATAATTAGTTTTTATTCGGCGAGTAGCGCAGCTTGGTAGCGCAACTGGTTTGGGACCAGTAGGTCAGAGGTTCGAATCCTCTTTCGCCGACCAAAAATATTTTTTTTTTATTTCTAAAATTTTTTTTTTATTTCTTTTTTATCTGTACTTTCAACAACAAAAATTTTTTTCCATCCTAAAATTTTAGCACTTTCTGAAATTCTTTTACTTATAACCAAAATTATTGATTCCAATATTTTAAAATTTTTATTTTTTATTATAAAAAAATCGTATATTACTTTAAGTATTTTTAAACTCGTAATAAATATTACGTCAAATTTTAGATTTTTATATTTGTTTTTTTGTTTAAGGATTTTTGGAACACTTTTATAACAATTTATAACTGAAATTTTTACTCCTGTTCTTTTAAGTTTCTTTTCAAGAATATTCAAATAAGAATATCCTTTTATGATGATAATTTTTTTGTTAAGAAGTTTTTTCTTAGAAATTAAATTAAACAATTCATTACTGTTTTCTTTTTTAGTTGGAAACAGAACCTTTTTTTTAGTACAGAAACTTAAATTAGTAGCTGTGCTTCGTCCAATAGCGTAATAATTAATATATTTGGGCCAGAATGTTTTTTTTTTCTTTAGAATTTTATCAGCATAAAAAACTGCATTTTTAGACAATGCACATAAAATGTCATTTTTTTTTAAAAGATTTAATTTTTGTAAAAAAAAATTTAAATCTGCTAAGGGTAAAAAATCAATTAACGGAAAATTATATGCATAAATGTTAGATTGAAATAAATATTGAACTAATTTTTTCCCTTCCAAGGAAGATCTACTTATTAATATTTTCATATTTTTTTAGATTAATCATTGATTTAAAATTTTCCCAACCCCGCTTTTTAAAAATTCAGAGGCTAGCGAGCATCCTATTTTTTTAGCATCATAGAATGAACCTATTTTTTCTCCTTTCATTATTTTTTTTCCGTCAGTAGAACTAACAAATGTTCTTAACCATATTTTTCCTTTTTTTAAAATTGCAAAACTTCCAACAGGAAGTTGGCAGCCTATCGATAATTTTTTACAAAAAGCTCTTTCAGTTTGAATTAATATTTTACTTTTGTAATGATGTATTTTTTTTAGAATATTTATAATTTTTTTGTCTTTCAATCTGCATTCAATGCCAATAGCGCCTTGACCACAAGGTGGAAGTGATAATTCTGGCGGTATAATATAAGAAATTCTTTTTTTTAGTCCTAATCTTTTTAATCCAGCTGCTGCTAAGATGATAGCGTCATATTTTCCTTTATCTAATTTTTTTAATCTAGTTTCAATATTTCCTCGTAAAGGAGAAAAAATTAAATCTTGACGATAATTAATGAGTTGAAATTTTCTTCTTAAGCTAGAAGTTCCTATGATAGCATTCTTAGGTAATTGATCAATATTTTCATATTTTTTTGATACTAAAGCATCAAGAGGATTTATTCTTTTACAAATACAAGCTAAACTTAAATTTTTATGTATAACCATAGGAATATCTTTAACTGAATGTATGGCAATGTCTACTTTATTTTGAATTAAAGCTAATTCTAATTCTTTAATAAAAACTCCTTTTCCGTTATTTTTTATGAAAGAAGAATCTAAAAATTTATCTCCATGAGTAGCAATAGGAATAATAGAAATTAATAAATTTGGAAAAATAGAAATTAGTTTTTTTTTTACGTACATAGCTTGAAATAAGGCAAGAGGACTTTTTCTAGTAGCAATTCTTATTTTTTTTTTTAATATATTTATGGTCATTTTTAAATAGATATTGTGAAAGTGATTTTTTATTTTTAAATAAAAAAATTTAGTACTTAAATTTTAATTTTTTAAAAATTTTTTTTATGCAAATAAAAAGATTTACATAAAAAATAAAAATAAACATTTTTTAAAGGTTTAATAATTGTTAGTAAATAGATTCATTAAAAATTATACATATTTATATATAAAAATTAAAAAAACCAATTACATTATAGTAAAAAATATTAAATAAGTATTTATTTATTTTAAATAATTAAAAAACAATTTGTTTAAAATATTTAAGGAATTTTATTGATAACGATATTAAATTCTTTTGCTATTAACTAAAGGCAACTGTAATATTGTTGATAATAAGTAGTATTTCAAAATAATTACAATTGTACATATTAAGAGATAAAAAATAGGATGAAAATTAATTTTTCTAAGATGCATGGCTTAAGTAACGATTTCATGATAATCGAAACTATTACACAAAAAATTAGTTTAACTTCAAAAAAAATTCAAACTTTGTCTGATCGTTACAAAGGAGTGGGTTTTGACCAGTTACTTCTAGTAGAAAAATCATTTAATTCTGGAATTGAATTTAATTATAGAATTTTTAATTCAGATGGAAGTGAGGTAGAACAATGTGGCAATGGAGCAAGATGTTTTGCTCTTTTTGTATATTTAAAAGGTTTAACAAAAAATAAAAAAATTTTTGTTAGCACAAAAAAAGGAATTTTAATTCTAAAAATTTTAAAAAATAATCTTGTAAGAGTTAATATGGGAAAACCTAATTTTCTTCCTAAAGAAATTCCTTTACTAACTAAAATTTTTAAAACAAAATATTCGTTATTTATCAAAGAAAAAAAAATTTATTTTGGAGCAGTTTCAATAGGAAATCCTCATTGTGTTATTACCGTTAATGACATAAATACAAAAATTGTAAGTGAGTTATCTCCATTAATACAAAAAAATGATTTCTTCCCAAATAGTGTAAATGTTGGTTTTATGGAAATTATAAATTCAGAAAAAATTAAATTACGAGTGTATGAAAGAGGTTCAAATGAAACAAAATCTTGCGGAAGCGGAGCATGTGCAGCAGTTGCAGTTGGAATTAAACAAAATATACTTTCAAATAAAGTATCCGTAGAATTAAAAGGTGGAAAATTAGAAATTTTATGGAAAAAGGAAAATGATGTTATTTACATGACAGGTCTAGCCGAACATGTTTATGATGGAAGTATTTATTTATAAAAATTATTTTGTATTTGAATTAAAAACATTAATTTTTTTTTATTTAGAAATATAAAAAAATTAAATATAAATGTTCATAAAAATTAAAATTAATCGATTTTAGTTTCATGTTTGATAAAATTGAATTAGTTAATTAAATTTTAATTATAGTATTATAATTTAGTTTAGGAGTTAATTTTGTTTAATTTAATTAAAAATAAAAAAAGAATAAATGTTAAAAAATCGTTTAAAAAAACTAGAATGAAGAATGCTTTAAACAAAGATTTTATTAAACCAAAAAAAAAATTGATTCGAAAAAAAACTAAAGAATTTAGAAAAATAGCAATATCTTTTTTTTTTGCTGGATTTTCTACATTTTCTGTTTTGTATTGTGTACAACCTATATTGCCTATTTTTTCTAAAGAATTTCATTTAACTCCTTCTCAAAGTAGTCTTTCTCTTTCTGCTGCTACTGTTACGATGGCTATCGGAATGTTATTTACAGGATCTTTTTCGGATTTTTTAGGAAGAAAAAAAATTATGACTATATCGTTGTTTACATCCGCTATGTTAACTATTTTATGTTCTTTTACAAATAGTTGGAATCAAATAATTATCATGAGATTATTAATTGGATTAGCTTTAAGTGGTGTTACAGCTGTAGGAATGAGCTATCTTAGCGAAGAAATTCATCCAAATGATTTATCTTTTTCTATTGGATTATATATTAGTGGAAATACATTTGGAGGATTTATAGGAAGATTTTTAAGTACTATAATTTCAAATTATTTTTCTTGGAAATCGGTTTTTTTAACATTAGGATTTTTTTCTTTTTTTTCTACAATCATTTTTTTAACGATGTTACCTAGTTCCAAAAATTTCAGATCAATTTCATTAGATTATATTTCTTTTATAAAAAATTTTTTGTTGCATTTACAAGATAAAGCATTAATAATTTTATTTTTAATAGGATTTATTTTGATGGGTAGCTTTATAACATTATTTAATTATATAGGTTATCGATTGATGATATCTCCATTTTTTTTAGATTCTAATTTAATTAGTTTATTATCAATTGTGTATTTAACTGGTGTTTATAGTTCTCCTAAAGCTGGTACTTTAATACATCGGTATAATCGAAGTACTATACTATTTTTTTCGTTTATAATAATGATTATTGGACTTAGTATAACTCAATTAAATAATTATTTAAGTATTTTTTTAGGTTTAATATTATTTTCAGGGGGATTTTTTTCAGCACATTCAATAGCCAGCAGTTGGATAGGTTATCGTGTAAAAAAAGCTAAGGGACAAGCTTCTTCAATGTATTTGATTAGTTATTATTTTGGAGCAAGTGTTTTAGGAACAGTAGGAGGATTTTTTTGGTCATTTGGATGTTGGTTAGGAATTTCTATATTTATTTTGAATTTATTATTCATAGGTATATTTTTATCTTTGAAATTAAAAAAAATATTGAAGTTATAAAATGAAATTTTTATAAAAAAATTTATAGTTTTAAAGAATAAAAAAATTTATAAAAAAATAAATTTATTTGTAAAAATTTTTTAGGAAACTTAAAGTATTTTTTTTTGAGATGAAAGATAAATGTCAAATCGATATTTTTTAGTTTTTATAGAATAAGTAACTTTTTTTTTAAAAAAAGGAAGTAATGATCGGGGACGCTTGATTACAATTCTATGTTTTGCATAACAAAATGAAAAGTTTAATAAATCTCTAGCATCTGAATCGTTTCCGACAAAAAATTTTAGTAGGTTCATTTCTTTTTTAGATAAAGCTTTTTTTTTTATTGCAAACATAGGATCTAAATAAATTACATCGGGGTATTTTTTTAACTTTTTTATTAATTTAAAACTAGAACCATAGGAAAAAAATAATCTTTTTTTTAACCATGAGCTAACTTTAATATGAGTGTAAGCTCGGTTTAAACCATCGAATAGTAGTGCGGCAACAATTGGATTTCTTTCAAACATATGAACTTTACATCCCAAAGTAGAAAGTATAAAAGCATCTCTTCCTAAACCAGCAGTAGCATCTAATACAAAAGGATAAAAATTTTTTTTGATTCCTATTGCTTTAGCTAATAGTTCATTTTTTTTGTTAGCTAAAAAACTTCTATGAAAGATACTTCCCTTAGTAAAATTTACTTTTAAAGTTCCTAAATTTGGAAAATGTCTATGTTTTAATTCTAAGCCTGTAGAATTAATTATTAATTTTATTACAGATTTTGGATTATGTTTCAAATTCCATTTATTAGTTATATATCTTAAATATTTTTGATTAGAATTATTTTCTATATAAACCATTTTAAAAAAATAAAATTTTTTTCAAACTTATTAGAATCAAACTTTTATTTATAACATAAATATTCTTTATTTCCTATTAAAAAATAAAAAAAAACGTTATATTTACTAAATATATAAAAAAAAATGTATAAACGAAAAATTATTTAAAATATCTGTTATTGACATCTTGACTAAAAAAAAAAATGCGAGTAAAAGGGAATTAATCGAAGATAAAGAAAAGGATGTAAAAACTATGTCATCTATAATGGTTGTTAACAAAACAAATCTTTTCGATATTAACCAAAGTAAAAGTATCAAAAGTAGTTCAGAAAAAAAAATCTTGAATTCTGATTCAAAATCTTCTAGAGAATTAAATCAAATACATCAAGATAAGTTTAGCAATTCTAATTTAAGCACTAATGAAAGAACATATTTTTTAAATAGTGCAAAGATTTTTCCTCAAAGTTTTAATTTTTTTATTGATGAAAAAGATCAATTTGACGTAACAAATATGAAAGATGAAGATTTAGATAATCCTATTTGGCAAAGCTTATCTAAAGAAGTTCCATCAAAAAAAGATCCTTTTCCTAATAATCCATTGCAAAAATCATTTATTCATCTAAAAAATACAAGTCAATTGAACAATAATTTTATAAAAAATCTTGATGAAAATGTATCAATTAGTTTGAATGGAAAAGAAATTAACGGACAATCTCCAGAAGAGTTGTTAGCTAATCTTAAAAAAGATGTACCTAGTCTTTCAGAAAGACAATTAATTTCTACTTACGTACAACCTTCTGTATTTAAGAAATCTCTTGATGATTTACAATCTTTAGAATCAGATTTTTCTAAATTTAAACCTACCTCTAGTAAGTTAAGTTATAAACTTGATAAAATTGGAAATGGAAAATATACTTTATTAGCTACAAGTATATCTCAAGTAAAATTAAAAGATTCTGAAGTTTCTGATAAAAGTTATAGTTCTTATGGAGTTCGTGCTTTTTTAACAATTTCTCCATATGAGAATCCAATAATAAAATATTCATTTTTTATGAAATAAATATTTGTTTAGAATATTAAAAATTTGATATAATGTTTGTTGCAGAACATAAATTTATTTATGTTCTGTAAGTTTAGTTTTTATTTTTAGAAAATTTAATGAAAAAATTGTTTAATAAAGAGTGTTTATGTTAAAAAAAAAAATTGTGATTGGTTGCCCACTGCTTCTATTGAAACTTTGATTAAACGATCTTTGATTATTACTAAGATTCGGAGATTTTTATCAAAATTATCAGTTTTAGAAGTAGAAACACCAATTTTAAATAAATATCCTATAACAGATCCTAATATTGTTCAATTTAATACTACTTATTGTTCATCTAACAAAAAGAAAAAAACTAATTTTTGGTTAAACACCAGTCCTGAATATCATATGAAAAGATTATTAGCAGCTGGAATTGGGCCAATTTATCAAATTTGTCATAGCTTTAGAAATGAAGAAAAAGGAATTTTTCATAATCCTGAATTTACTATTCTTGAATGGTATCAACCAGGATATTCTATGCATGATTTGATTAAAGAGGTTACAAAATTATTAAAGTTAATTTTTAAATGTAAAAAAGTAGATGTTATTTCTTATCAAAAAATATTTTTAAAATATCTTAAAATTGATCCTCTTTCTATTTCAATAAAAAAATTAAAAAATCTTGTAAAAGAGTTGGGAATTTCGAATTTAGTTTTTTTAACAAAAAATTTTAATAATTTGTTGGAAGTATTATTTATGGAAGAAATTGAACCAAAAATAGGGAAAAAAAATCCGATATGCATTTATCATTTTCCATCAGCTCAAGCATCCTTATCAGAAATTAATCCTGATGATTACAGAGTTTCTGAAAGATTCGAGTTTTTTTTTAAAGGAGTGGAAATAGGAAATGGTTTTTATGAATTAAAAGATGTCAATGAACAAAAAAAAAGATTTTTAATGGATAACAAAAAAAGAAAAGAATTAGGCTTAGAGGAACATCCTTTAGATTTAGATTTTTTAAATTCTTTAGATAAAGGAAATTTTCCAAAATGTTCAGGAATAGCAATAGGAATTGATCGATTAGTTATGTTATCATTAAACCTTAAAGAGATTCGTAAAGCGATGTCATTTAGTCTTGATGTTTGACATCTAAATTTTTTAAAATATAAAAAAAGAAAATTACCAATAGTTTTCTGATGTAATTTCTCCACATTTTCTTCTCAAATGTTTGCGCATATTCTTAATATTATAAAGTAGTTTAATAGTATCTTTGACCATGTTTGGATTTCCACATAACATTATGTGAGAGGTTTCTTTTTGAATTTTTAAATTTAATTTATTTTCAATGGAATTATTTTCTATTAATTTAGGGATTCTTCCAAATAAAGAATTTTTATTTTTTTCTCTACTAGTTACTGAAATAAAAGAAAATTTTTCTCCATATTGTTTTTTAATATTATTTATTAAAGGTAAGTAGTTTAAATCTTTAAAGTATCGAATGGCATGTATAAGAACAATTTTTTTAAATCGTAAAATTTCTTTTTTTTCTTGTAATATTGATAAATAAGGACCGATTGCAGTTCCTGTCGAAAACATCCAAAGTATTTCTTTTTTAGGTATTTCTCTTATTGTAAAAAAACCAAAAGATTCTTTTGAAATATAGATTTTTTCATTAACATTTAAAGAATACAAAAAAGGAGTCATTTTTCCATTTGGAATTAAAAGAATATAAAATTCTAAATTTTGTTTATTTGATGAATTTACATAAGAATAAGCACGTTGAATTGAACTTTTTTTATTTAAAAGCAATTTGTTGTATTGACCTGGTATAAAAGGAGCTATTTTAGCTTTTAATATTAAACTAAATAAATTTGGGCTCCATTTTTTAATTTTTAATACTTTTGCTCTAATCCATTTTGTCATTTTGTTTGCCTAATACAATAGAAGTATGTTTTTTATGATATTAAAGTAAATGATATATTTAGAATTCAAATTATTTTTTACAGTTTAAGAGATTTTTTATCGGTATGCATTTTAACATATTAATATATAAATTAAAAAAAAACTTTTTAAAAAATATTTATAGATGTAAAAAATGTTTTGGTAAATATTTTTCAAAAGTTTAAAAATCCATCTTAATTCGATAAAAAAAGATGGATTTAAATGAAAAATAAAGATATTTTTCTGACAAAATTAACAATTTTAAATTAATATTTAATTTTTTTATAAAATAAATTTACTAAGATCTTCGTTATCAATTAATTTATCCAAATGTTTACTAACATATTTAGTATCAATAATAATAGATTCTCCAATTTTTTCATTAGCAAAAAAAGAAATTTCTTCCATTAAACGTTCCATAACAGTATGTAATCGACGTGCTCCAATATTTTCCATAGATTCATTAACTTTCCAAGCAGCTTCTGCTATTTTTTTAATTCCTTCTTCAGTAAATATTACATTCAAACCTTCTGTTTTCATTAATGCCGTATATTGAACGGTCATAGATGCTTTGGGTTTTTTTAAAATATTTTCAAAATCATCAATGGTTAAAGCTTTTAATTCTACTCGAATAGGCAAACGACCTTGTAATTCAGGTATGAGATCAGAAGGTGTACATGTTTGAAATGCACCTGAAGCTATAAATAAAATATGATCTGTTTTTACCATACCATATTTAGTAGAAACTGTGCACCCTTCAACTAGAGGTAAAAGATCTCTTTGAACCCCTTCTCGAGAAATATCTAGTCCTGAAGTGTTACTTCTTTTGCAAATTTTATCTATTTCATCTATGAAGACAATTCCATTTTGTTCGACAGAATTAATAGCTTCTTTTTTTATATCTTCGGGATTTACTAATTTTGCTGCTTCTTCTTCTGTAAGTAATTTTAAAGCATCTTTAATTTTTAATTTTTTGCTACTTATTTTTTTTCCACTGATATTATGGAATATTGATTGCAATTGACTAGTTAATTCTTCCATACCTGGAGGCGCCATAATTTCTACTCCGATAGAGGCATTTGAAACATTAATTTCTATTTCTTTATCATCTAATTTACCTTCTCTGAGTCTTTTTCTAAATAGTTCAATTGTAGCAGTAGGTCGAATGGTATCGCCTGGTTTTTCCCAATTGCTTTTTGGAGTTGGAACTAGGACTTCTAAAATCCTTTCTTCTGCTCTTTTTTTTACTTTATTTTTATTAATTTCAATGACTTTAGTTTTGATTAATTTGATTGCTGTATCAGTTAAGTCTCGAATGATAGAATCTACTTCTTTTCCAACATATCCTACTTCAGTAAATTTTGTTGCTTCAACTTTAATAAAAGGAGCATTAGCTAATTTAGCTAATCTTCTAGCAATTTCAGTTTTTCCAACACCTGTTGGGCCTATCATTAAAATATTTTTAGGAGTAATTTCATGACGTAATTCATCATTAAGTTGCATTCGTCTCCAACGATTTCGAAGAGCAATAGCTACAGCTCTTTTAGCTTTTTTTTGTCCAATAATAAATTTATTTAATTCTAGAACAATGTCTAGAGGAGTCATTTCTGACATATGGATGATCCTACTTTTTTGAAAATAAAGTTTTTATAGTGAAAGTATGATTAGTATATATGCATATATTAGCGGCGATGGTTAATGATCTTTTAACAATTTCTTTTGCATCAAGACTAGTGTTTTCAATTAGTGCTTTAGCAGCTGATTGTGCATAAGGTCCGCCTGAACCAATGGCAATAAGATTATCTTCGGGTTGAATTACATCTCCGTTCCCACTAATAATTAATGAATGTTTTTCATCTGCCACTGCTAGCAATGCTTCTAATTTTCTTAAAATTCGATCGGTTCTCCAATCTTTTGCTAGTTCTATAGCAGCTCTTTTTAACTGTCCTTGATACATAGATAATTTTTTTTCAAATAAGTCAAATAAAGTAAAAGAATCTGCTGTGCTTCCAGCAAAACCTACAATAATTTTTTTTTTGTAAAGACTTCTTACTTTTTTAACATTACTTTTCATAATTGTATTGCCTAATGTAGCTTGTCCATCTCCACCAATAACTACTTGATCTCTAACTCTAATACTTAATATTGTAGTCACAAATTGATCCTTTATAAAAAAATAATAATCTTTACTATAAATAATATTTTTTAACGTTATATTTATTGAAGTTTAACAATTAGTAATAATAGATGTATTTTCTTAATTAAAGTTGCTTAGTTTAATATTGATTGACTAATTTTATCATATTTAATTTGATTAATTAATCTTTCAATAAATCTTATTAATTTGTATAGATTAATTTTTAAGATTTTTGTTTTTTTAAAGATTATTTAATTTTAAATCAAATTATTAATTTTTTAATTAAGATAATATTGATTTTTTTATATATTTTTTATTTAAAAACGTTAACTATCTTAGTAGTCTAGAAAAAAAATTTAAAATGTAAATTTTATTTGATATAAAAAGTTATATTTTAATTAAAATTATTTGCTAGGAAAAAAAAAATTATTCATAATAATCAAATACAATTTCTTATTAATTTATAATTCTAACATGAAAAAGAAAATTCATCCTGAATATCATCAAATACAAGCTGTATGTTCTTGTAACAAAACTTATATTTTTTTTTCAACAATAAAAAATAATATTCAATTAGACATATGTTCGGCATGTCATCCTTTTTATACAGGAAAACAGAGAACAATAAATACTGGTGGTAGAATTGAAAAATTTAAAAAGAGATTTAATTTTTAAATAATTACAGATGTTATTTTTTAATTTTTTATTAAAAATATTTTTTTGAATGTTATAACTAATCATAAGTTATTGATGCTTTATTTTTTTTTAAAATGGTTTTTGTATTTTAAACTTAAAAAAACAATATTTTTTATTATTTAGCTAGATTTAATGAATTTTAAATCGTATCCATCATAATTATTATTATTTTCTTAATGATGTTTATATTCAGATGGTTACGATCATTAAATCATCTTTTAGTATCTTTCTTTTGTAAAATAAATTAATTTATTTGTTTCGGAAATTTCAACGATTTTTTAAAAACATTTTTTTGTATAAAAATCTGAATGCTATTTTTCTAATATGAAAAAATGATTTACATTAAAAATATAAGAAAAAATAGCTATTTGTTTTGAGGGTTTTTAAAAATATTTAAATTTAATAAAAAGTAAAAGGTATTATTCATTATTAATATAGTTGAACGAAAAATTGATTATTTATATTCTTGAGCGGGAAACGAGATTTGAACTCGTGACCCTAACCTTGGCAAGGTTATGCTCTACCACTGAGCTATTCCCGCTTATTAATTATTTAATTTTCTAAACGTAAAAACTATACTTATTTAAAATAATCATAAATTTTTTTTAAAAAAAAAGCAATATAATTTATTTATATTTGAATAAATTTTTTTCGGTAATAATCAAGTTCGTTTACTGAGAGATAAATATCTTCCAAAGCTATATGTTTTTTTTTCGAAGTATGATTGTTTCTAAGTATAGAAGGTTTCCATCTAATAGCTAATTCTCGAAGAGTACTAACATCTATTGATCTGTAATGAAAAAATTTTTCTAATTTAGGCATATATTCAAATAAAAATCTTCGATCTTGATTTACACTGTTTCCACAAATAGGAGAAGTATTAATAGGAACCCATTTTTTTAAAAATTTTATAGTTTCCTTTTCAGCTTGTTTTTCATTAAAACGACTTTTTAGAACACGTTTGATTAAACCACTTTTTGTATGAACATATTTATTCCAACTATTCATAGAAGATATTTCTTTTAAAGATTGATGAATTGGAATAACGGGACCTTCGGATAAAATTTTTAAATCTTTATCAGTTATTAGAGTTGCAATTTCTATTATTTTATTTTTTTTTGGATTTAATCCAGTCATTTCTAAATCAATCCAAATTAGATGAGTGTTATTTATTTTCATTTTTTGTAATAGGAGTTATTTTTTTTATAAAATAACATTTTTTTTAGAAAAATTTAAATTATTTTATTTTTAGGAAGATATAAATAAATTATATTTATTTTTTTTTATTAAATGATAATATTTTAAAAAATAAAATTTTTATTTTTTAAAAATTTAAAAAATTTATAACAATAATTTAATTGTAAAATAAGGTAATTTTTATGAAAAATGTTGATCCAACAAAAACTAAATCTTGGAAAAAGTTAAATAAACATCTTAAATATATTAAAAGAATTCATATTAAAGAGCTATTTTTAGATGATCCAAATCGATTTGAAAATTTTTCAATTGTTTTTAATAATCAAATGATTGTTGATTTTTCAAAAAATTTAATCACAAATAATACTATCAAATTATTACTTAGTTTAGCAAAAGAAACTTTGGTAAGTAATGCAATTCAAGAAATGTTTTCCGGAAAAATAATAAATTTAACAGAAAATAGAGCTGTTTTGCATGTAGCTTTACGAAATCAATCTAAAAATCCAATTTATGTTAATCAAGAAAATGTTATGTTGAAAGTAAACAAAAATTTAAAAAAAATGAAAAAATTTTCAGAAAAAGTTATTTCTGGAAATTGGAAAGGATATACTGGTAAATCAATCACTGATATTGTTAATATAGGTATAGGCGGATCACATTTAGGTCCGGAAATGGTTACAGAAGCATTAAAACCATATAAGAATGATTTAAATGTTCATTTTTTATCTAATGTAGACGGCACTCATGTTGCTGAGTTGATTAAAAAAGTAAATTTGGAACGAACTATGTTTATTATTTCTTCAAAAACTTTTAGTACACAAGAAACCATGACTAATGCAATGACTATAAAAGAATGGTTTGTTGCTCGAACAAATAAAAAAAGTGATTTTCAAAACCATTTCATAGCAGTTTCAATGAACATTCAATCAGCAGTTGAATTTGGCATTCATAAAAATAATATATTTCCAGTTTGGGATTGGGTTGGAGGTAGATATTCTTTGTGGTCTTCAGTAGGATTACCTATAATTCTTTCTATTGGTTATATTAATTTTGTTTCTTTATTAAAAGGAGCTTATGAGATGGATCAACATTTTTTAAATACGGAATTTGATAGGAATATTCCTTTGTTATTAGCACTTATTAGTATTTGGTATAATAACTTTTTTCTGTCAGAAACGGAAGCAATTTTGCCTTATGATCAATACATGCATAAATTTTCTTCGTATTTTCAACAAGGCAATATGGAATCTAACGGAAAATCTATAGATAGAAACGGTGTTCCTGTAAAATGGAAAACAGGACCTATTATATGGGGAGAGTCAGGAACAAATGGACAACATTCTTTTTATCAATTAATTCATCAGGGAACCAGATTAATACCCTGTGATTTTATAGTTCCAGCAATAAGTCATAATCCTATAAATGATCATCATATTAAATTAATGTCTCATTTTTTAGGGCAAACTCATGCTTTAGCTTTTGGAAAAGATAATTATTCTAAAAAAAGTAATATTAAAAATGATCCATTTTTGATATTTAAAACTTTTTTAGGAAATAAACCTACAAATTCTATTTTAGTAAATAAGATTACTCCTTTTACATTAGGAAGTTTAATAGCTTTATATGAGCATAAAATATTTGTTCAAGGTGTAATATTTAACATTTTTAGTTTTGATCAATGGGGTGTTGAACTAGGAAAAGAATCTTCTAAAAAAATATTAAGTAAATTATTTCATTCAGAAAAAAAATCTTTTCTTGATTCATCAACATTAGGATTAATAAAGTATTACGAAATTTTTAAGCAAAAGTAATGATTAATTTTTTTTAAAACAAAATTGTTTAAAAAAATAAATATATTTTTAACATATAAAGTTTTTTTATGGTAAAAAAAGATGAATATTAATTTTTAGTGATTAATACTCAAGTTAAGTTTTAAAAGTATTTTTAAAGCTTAGTTTTAAAACATAAAATATACAAAATATATCGTGATGATTTGATTATTGATAGCATGTTAAAATAAAACGTTATATATATAGTTAATAATTCCAGTTATTATTTTGAGTTTAAAATTTATATTTACTGATAATAAACATTAAAATAATATTAAGTTATAGGAAAATATTTTATGTCTATTTCAATCAAGGAAAAATTTCGAAAAATTTGTAAATTTATTAGTACTATTATTACAAGAAATATTGGAATATTTGTGGCATTAGGATTGGTGAATGCATTGAGTTTTTTATTTAATTTTGAAGATTTTAATAAATTATGTCAAATGATTTCAAATGTGATGATAAGCAGTTTATTACCAATACTTTTAGCACATACTGGAGGAGGTATAATAAGTGGACAAAGAGGTGCTATAGTAAGTAGTATAGCAGTCATAGGATTAATTTTCACCTTTTCAATACCTATGATTTTAGGAAGTATAGTTATTAGTTCAATTAGTAGTTTTACAATTGGATATTTTGATAAATTGATTAAAAATAAAGTTAAAAGTGGATTTGAAATGTTGGTGAATAACTTTTCAATTAGTATAATTGGTTTGTTTTTTATTTTTTTTTCTTCATACGTAGTTTTTCCTATTTTGATTAATATTTTTATATTATTAAATATCATTGTTCATATGTTAGTTAAGTACTATTTACTAATTTTCATTCCTATTATAATAGAACCTGCTAAAATTTTATTTTTAAATAATATTATTAATCATACCATTTTTTTACCTTTAGGTATTCAGGAAGTTTTAGAAAATAAGAAATCTATCTTTTTTTTTATTGAATCAAACCCAGGTGCAGGATGTGGAGTATTAATAGCATCTTATTTTTTTGGACATAAAAAAAATAGAAGTTTTGCTATAAAATCTGCTTTTATTGAATTTTTTGGAGGTATTCATGAGTTATATTTCCCTTATGTTATCAATACTCCTAAACTCATCATATCTTTAATTTTAGGTAGTATTAGTGGTCTTTCAGTTATAATGTTATTTAAAGGAGGTATACTTTCTTTAGCTTCTCCTGGTTCCATTGTATCAATTTTTATAATGAGTTCTAAGCAATTATATTTAATAAATATGTCAGCTGTATTAGTTTCTTGTGTAGTTTCGTTTATAGTAAGTTATTTTTTATTAAGAAATAGTGTAAAAAAGAAAGATTTTAGCAAAAGTAATGAATTTTTTTTCAACTTAAAAAAAACAAATTTAAAATTAAAAAGAAATTTTGTAAATGAAAATAATGTTAGAAAAATAATATTTGCTTGCGATGCAGGCATGGGAACTAGCGCAATTGGAGCAAGTATATTAAAAAAAAAGATAGATTTACTGAATGTAAGAAATATTTTAGTTTCAAATCAACCAATTAGTCTATTATCTAATGATTCTGATATAATTATTACACATTCAAATTTAACTCATTTAGCAAAACAAAAAGCTCCTTTAGCTCAACATTTTTCTATAGAAAATTTTCTTGATGAAAATTTTTATAATAATTTGACAAAATCGTTGATTAAATTGAATAAAGTTAGTTTTTTAAATGAAAAAGATGATAAAAAGTCAAATTTAAAAGAAAAAAAAATTTTTGTGATAAATAAACAAGATATTTTTTTGAATCAATGCGCTATGTCTAAAGAAGATGCTATAAGATTAGCAGGAAAATATTTATTCGATAGAGGTTATGTTGAGTATAATTATATAAAATTTATGTTAGAAAGAGAAAATTTATCATCTACATATTTAGGAAATTTTGTTGCGTTGCCTCATAGCACGATTGAAGGAAAGAAAAATATTTTAAAAACTGGAGTAGTTTTCTTACAATTTCCGAAAGGAGTATATTTTAGGAAAAATGATAAAGATATAGTATATATAGTAATTGGAGTGGCTACTCAAAATGATGAACATATACTTGTTACCAGTCAAATAATAAATGCTTTAGATGATATAGAAGTTATTAAGAAAATTTCTATTACTACTGATATTCAAGAAATTTTTTCTTTATTTAAAAAATAATATCAAATTTAATAAATGTCTTAAATAATAAATAAAAATAAGAAAAAACTTTTTCATTGGAAAAATTTATGAAAGGATTACATTTTGGAGCTGGAAATATAGGAAGAGGGTTTGTAGGGAAAATCTTATTAGAAGCTGGTATAAACTTAATTTTTGTAGATGCTAATAAAAATTTAGTTAATAAGTTAAATCATTATAAAAAATATGTAGTGCAAGAGTTTAACATGAAAAAAATGAATGCTAGGAAATACGTTTTAAAAAATATAAAAGCAATGCATATTGATGATATCAATCTTATTGAATCTATAAATCATACTGAATTAATTACTACATCAGTAGGTGCAAATAATTTGAAATTTATTGCTATTATTATAGCAAAGGCAATTCTAAAAAAAGTTAAAAAAAAGAATAAAAAAATATTAAATATAATAGCATGTGAAAATATTATTAGGGCCAGTACAAAATTAAAAAATAATTTATTGGATTTATTAGGTAAAAAATATTTTGAGTTTGTAAACAAATATTTATGTTTTATAGATTGTACAATAGATAAAATTATTCCTTATTTTTTTCAAAGAAAAAATAATCAATTATTAATTAAGACTGAAAGTTTTGGAGAATGGATTATTGATAAAAAACAATTTAAGGAAAGTTTTCCCAGAATTAAAGGTATAAAAACTAGTAATTTATTAGATATTTTTTTAGAAAGAAAGTTATTAATATTAAATTCCGGGCATGCTGTATTAGCATATTTTGGATTATTATTAGGATATGATAATGTAAAAGAAGCTATTAAAAATTTAGTAATACAAAGATTAGTTTTTTCAGTTATGAAAGAAAATAGTAATATTTTAATTAAAAAATTTGGATTTTCAAAAAATAAGCAAGATCAATATATAAAAGACGTTCTTTTTCGATTTAAAAATCCTTTTTTAAATGATAATTTAAAAAGAATTGCTAGAAATCCAATACAAAAATTAGGATTAAATAATAGGTTACTTATGCCAATTTTAGAAGCAAAAAAATATGGGTTACCTTATTCAAATTTAGTAAAAACCGTTTCTATAGTTCTTCATTATGAAAACTCTAAAGATGAAGAATCCATTATAATGACAGAATTTGTCAAAAAGTTTGGAATTAAATTATTTTTTGAAAAAGTTATAGGAGTTAATTTGGAATATGAATTAATGAATTCTATCATTGATAAATATAAAATATATAAAAATTATATTAATCAAAAAAATAATATAAAAGAATAATTTTTATGACTTTTTTTTAAAAACTGTATTTTAGTTGAGAGTTTAAATTTTTTAAATTTGAACAATAGAGTTATTCACATGTTGATTCGAAAGTTATCCAAAAAATTAGTAAATCAAATTTCTGTAGGAGAAATTATAAGAGGTCCTTCTTCTATAGTTAAAGAACTGTTAGAAAATAGTTTAGATGCTAAAGCAAATAGAATTCTTATTGAAATAAAAAAAGGAGGAATAGATTCTATTATTATAAATGACAATGGATTTGGTATTTCTAAAAAAGAACTAATTTTAGCTATTTCTTCATATTCAACTAGTAAGATCGTTTCTTTAAAAGATTTGCATAACATTACTACATTTGGATTTAGAGGAGAAGCTTTATTTAATATGTCTTTAGTGTCTCGATTAGAATTGATATCTAGAACTAATTTTCAAAAAGAAGGTTGGAAAATTTATTTAAAAGAAAATGAAAGAAACAAGTTTTTTATAGAACCAAAAGCACATTTAACAGGAACAACTGTTAAAATTTTCGATCTTTTTTATAATTGTCCTATTCGAAGAAATTTTATAAAAAAAACAAAAGTAGAATTTTCAAAAATTGTTAAAATAGTAGATATGATTGCTTTATCAGAGAATAACACCTCTTTTGTTTTGAAACATAATGGAAAACTGATTAAAGAATATTTGGTAAATAACAAAAAAGATGACAATAAAGAAAGAATAAAAGCTATTTTAGGAGAAATTTTTTTTAAAACTCTATTAAAAATCAAATTTAAAGAGGAAGAAATTGAATTATCTGGTTGGATACAGAAACCTACATGTAAAATCATAGATAATAATCAAAAGATTAGACTTTTTTATGTTAATAAACGTTTTGTTAGATCTCAAAAAGTAACTTTTACATTAAATAAAATTATTAAAAAGATCAAGAAATACGATTCATTGAATATTTCGTATATTCTTTTTTTGAAAATACCAACTAATTTAGTTGATGTAAATTATCACCCAACTAAAAGTGAAATTTTGTTTGGTAGTTCATTTAAAATTTATAATTTTTTTTATAGAGCTATATCTTCTTTTTTATTAAAAGAAAAAAATTTTTTTTCTTTTTTGAATCTATATGAAAAACAAAATAGAAAAGAACTGAGTATAAAAAAAATTTTAGGTTATAACAATTTTTTACATAAAATTTTAAATTTAAACAAAAATAATAGAAAAATTTTTTTTTCTTTTGGAAAAATAATAGCATTTATTAAAAATTGTTATGTTCTTACTGAAAAAAATGGAAAATTTTTTTTAATTTCTTTACCTGATGTTAAGTTAATAATGATTGAACATAATTTAGATAATGATAATTATATTGATTTTAAAAAAAAATATTTGATATTTTCTAAAAAATTTTTTTTTCCTATAGATATTAAATTAATGATTTTGAACTATCAAGGTTTATTTTTTAAATTAGGGTTTGATTATTTAGTATCCTCAAGCTTTATAGAAATTAAGTCAATTCCTAAATTATTAGAAAAAAATAATATAATTAATATATTAACGCATCTTTTTTCTTTTTTAAGAAAGAAAAAAAAAAATTCAGAAGTCAAAGTAATAAACTATTTTTTATTTTTGCTAAAAATGGAAATAAAAGAAAATTGGGGAAGGCAAAGAATGTATCAAATTTTACAAGAAATGGAAGAATATAGTTTTCTAATATTCAATAATTTATCTAAAAGATTTTTACGATGTATTGATATTAATTCAGCATTATCTGTATTTGAAAATGAAAAAAAATATTAATTTTTTTCAGAAACCTAAATTAATTTTTATAATGGGACCAACTTGTTCTGGAAAAACCAAATTAGCTATTAACTTATCAAAACATTTTCCAATGGAAATTATTAGTGTAGATTCAGGATTGATTTATAGAAAAATGAATATTGGAACAGCAAAACCAAATATAAAAGAATTATCTAGAGTACCTCACCATTTAATAAATATAAAAGATCCTAGTGAATATTATTCAGCTGGAGATTTTAGGAAAGATGCTCTTAAAAAAATAAAAATAATTTTATCCCTTGGAAAGGTTCCTGTTTTAGTTGGAGGAACGATGTTATATTTTAAAGTATTAAATGATGGAATAGCAGTTTTACCACCAGCAAATAATGAAATAAGAAATTATTTATTAAAACAAAGTGGACATTTTGGATGTAAGTATTTATATAATATTTTGAGGTTAATAGATCCTAATTTATCTGTTCGAATTCATCCAAATGATATTCAGAGAGTAATAAGAGGAATAGAAGTTTTTTTAATAACAGGGAAAAAAATTTCTGAATTACAACATTTTACTATTAAAAATTTTCCATATGAAATTACACAGTTTTCTATTTTTTTTTCTAAAAAAGAAGAATTGCATAAAAGAATTAAAACTCGATTAAATAATATGATCAAATTAGGATTTGAAGAAGAAGTAAGAAAATTATTATTTAAAAAAGAACTAAAAGAAAGTTTTCCGGCGATACGACGTATAGGATACTATCAAATGTGGAATTATATAGAAGGAAAAATAACGTATCAACAAATGATAGAACAAATTTTGTTAAATACATTTCGACTAGCAAAACATCAAACTACTTGGTTAAAAAAATGGAAAAATTTACACTGGATTGAAAATTCTAATCATGATTTATCAATTAAAAAAATTTTAAGTATTTTAGATACTAAAAATTATTAATTTTACAATTAGCACTGAACTACTTGTAAATTATCAACATTTGAAGAAAAATATTTTTTGGTAAATGGATTGAATAATAATTAATGTTATTAGTTTTATAATAATATTAAAATATTCTCTAGTTTTTTAGAGTATAAATATGGGTTAAAAACTAATAATTAATAAAATTTTTAATAAGAATTAATAGGTAATAAGAAAGATAAAGAAAACAATTCTATTTTTTTTAACATAAATAAAAACATTTCTTTAAGTCTTTATTTTTTATTAAATAGATGAAGAAAAATGTTTCAATATATTTTCAATATATAAATGAAGTTTAAAAAAAAGATGAAATAAAAATAAAAACTTAAGTATATTAAAAAGTAATAGATTAGGTCAAGCAACATAAAGTTAATTTTTTATGAGGTAATATTGTTGCTAATTTAAGAATAAATAATGGAAATATATAAAAGATATTATTTTTTTTTATTGTATAAAAATAAGAAACAAGATCAATATTTTGATGAAGTAAAATGACAAGAGATAATTTTAAAAAGTTAAAAACATATTGACTCTAAAGTTGCATATAAAAATTTTATTACTAGAACTTGTTGAAATTTTAGCTTTTTGTATTAAATGTTAAATAATTATTCAGAATAATTATTTAATAAAAAAAAATTTTTGGTTAATTCTTTTATGAGGTGAAAAATATTTATTTTTAACTAATATTGCTTTTCTTAGGGAAATAAAAATAAATTTTAGGTAGGATATTTTTTAAAATAAAAGTTAAAATTTGAATTTTATTTAAAAACATTTTTTTAAATAATGAAGATGTTAGTAATAATTTAAGTAAAATTTTAGTAAGAGATGTTAATAGATTTTAAGCAAAAAAAATAAGGAATGAGGTTTTAATAGTTTTAGAAAAAATATAAAGAAAAATAATGAATGAAATAATTTTAAAAAAATAAAAAAAATTAACGAAATCATAAGATTAGAAATCTAAACAAACTATTAATATTTACATAAAAAAATGGAGTTATCTAACGGTTTTTTTTTGATGGAAAGTTATATTCAAAAGATAAAATGACAGAAAGTAATTAAAAAAAATAAAATAATAAATTAAAAAAAATAAAATTGTTTTTTTCAGCAAAAATATTATTTCAAATGTTGAAAAAGTTTCAATTTTAAAAAATGATTAAAGATCGGAATTCGATAGAGTAATTTTTGTTTTTAGATAAGAAAATCTATTTCTATACTTTCAATTAATATTTAAAGGTATATAAAAATATTTTTTTAAAAAGATATAATGATAATTATTTTTAAAGATATTTTTTTTAAATATATAAAAAATATTTTTAATAGCTTTTAAAAGTAAAATTTAAAAGAATGCTTTTTTAAACATTAAAAATTAAGATAATATGTTTAATAAATATACTTACAAGAGAAAACTTATGAATAAAACAATCGTAGTCCTCGGAACGCAATGGGGAGATGAAGGAAAAGGAAAAATCGTTGATTTTTTAACTGAAAATTCAGATTTCGTTGTTCGATATCAAGGTGGAAATAATGCAGGACATACTTTAATAGTAAATAAAAAAAAAATAGTATTACATCAAATACCTTCTGGAATTATGCATAAAAAAGTTATTTCTGTAATAGGAAATGGTACTGTAATATCTCCTACTTCGTTAGTAAAAGAAATAAAAATGTTGGAAGCTAATAATATTTGTTGTAAAGATAGGGTATATATTTCTCCAAATGCTTCCTTAATACTAAATTATCATATATCAATGGATTTAGCTCGCGAAAAAAGATTAAATGAAATAGTAATTGGAACAACTGGAAAAGGAATAGGTCCTGCTTATGAAGATAAAATATCACGAATAGGTATAAAAATTTATGATTTAGCAAATTTAAATGTTTTAAAATTAAAAATTAAGAGAGTTTTAAATTATTATAATTATCAGTTGGTTAATTTTTATAAAGAAAAATCAATAGATTATAAAGTTATTTTTAATGAGCTAGCTCAATCAGCTAGTTTTATACTTTCAATGGTAAGAAATGTTCCAGAAATTCTTTATAAAGCAATAAAAGATAAAAAATCCATAATATTTGAGGGTGCTCAAGGAACGTTACTAGATGTGGATCACGGAACTTATCCATATGTAACATCATCAAATAGTACGGTTGGTGGAGTTTGTACAGGAACAGGAGTTGGTCCTAAACATTTAGATTATATTTTAGGAGTTAGTAAAGTTTATATGACTAGAGTGGGACTAGGTCCGTTTTTAACAGAAGTTTTTGATGAAATAGACGATTATTTTTTTTTAAAAGGTAATGAATCAGGTTCAACTACAGGAAGAAGAAGAAGAACTGGTTGGTTAGACATTGTTTTATTGCGAAAAGCTATAAAAATTAATTCATTAACTGCTTTGTGCTTAACCAAATTAGATGTTTTAGATGAATTAAAAGAAATAAAAATTTGCATAGATTATAAGTTTTCTTCTATTAATTCTTCTATTAGAAAAGAAGATTTTATTTTTTCTCAAAATACTTTAGAAAATATAACTCCTATCTATGAAACTCTTCCAGGATGGAATGAATCAACCGCAGGAATAACTAATTTTAAATTTTTACCTATTTTAGCAAAAAAATATATTAATCGAATTCAAGAATTAATAGGTATTCCTATAGATATTATTTCTACAGGTCCTTCAAGAGATGAAACTATTGTTATAAGGCATCCTTTTAAAATATAGTTTTTTAAAAATGTTTATTTAGTAAGAGTAATTTTTTTTAAAATTATTCTTATTAAAAGAGGTTAATTTTTAAGTTAAAAAAAATATTTGAAATTAAATAATTTTTAAATGTTATAAAATTATAATTTGTTTTTGATAGATAGAAAACATTAGTTCTTTTAGAAATTTATTTTTTAAATTTTTTAAAAGTAATTTTATTAAATGGAAATAAAATGATTAATAAAAAAAAAATTTTAGATTGGATTGTTGTGCATCAAAAAATAGTTGATTTTAAGAAGTTATTGTTTCTTTTGAATTTAAAAAAAAAGTCAAGAAAAGATTTTTTAACTGCTCCTATTTTATTTATAAAAAAAAACGATAAAATTTTTCATTTTTTTAATAAAAAAAAAAGTTAATAGGTTTGTTAAAATTAGTTAAGGGAGAAATAATTGGAAACAGAAATGGATATGGATTTTTAAAAACTTCACTTTTTGAAAAAGATATTTGGATTTCTGAAAATCAAATGAAAGAATACATCCATGGTGATGTAGTATTAGCTCGTTTAATTAATATTAGTTGGAATAAAAATAACAAAATTAAAATAATAAAGTTATTAAAACCAAATAAGCAAAATATTATAGGAAAATATCATGTAAGGGAAAATTTAGATTTTGTACTTCCTTATGACAATAAATTTAGTTTTAAAATTTATGTTGCTAAAAACAAAAAAAATAATAATTTAAGTAATTCAATGGTATTAATTAGGTTAATACAACGTCCGAAAAAAAATAAAAAAGCTATAGGGAAAATTGTACAAATATTAGGAAGAAACATAAATGTTTTTTTAATTAAAAAAATTGTACTTAAGATTCATAACATTCCTAATTTGTGGTCTAATAAAATAAAATCTGAATTAAATTTATTGAAAAAAAAAGAAATAGCAAAAAAAAATAATGGTTATAAAGATATGACTCATTTGCCTTTAGTGACGGTAGATGAAGAAAATGCAAAAGATTTTGACGATGCTATTTTTTGCGAAAAAAATAAAAATTCTGAATGGGTTTTATATGTAGCGATAGCAGATGTAAGTAGTTATGTTAAAGAAAATACTTTTCTAGATAGAGAAGCATTTAATCGAGGCAATTCAATTTATATTCCAACTAATGAAGTTATACCAATGTTTCCTAAAGAAATTTCTGAAAATTTGTGTTCTTTATTACCAAATAAAAAAAAACTTGTTTTAATTTGTGAAATTACAATTTCTGAAGATGGAAAACTAATTTCTTATAAACATTATGAAGCTAAGATTAAATCAGTTGCTAGATTAACTTACATTGAATTAAACGATATTTGGATAGGTAAAAAATCTTTACTTAAAAAATATAAATACATTTTAAAACATCTTTTAAATTTTTTTAGTTTTTATGATGTTTTAAAAAAATTGAAATTATTTAGAAAAAGTTTATTTTTGAATCGAACAGAACCTAAATTCATTTTAAATGATTACTTTCAGATAAAAAAAATTAGTTCTTTTACAAGAAATAAAGCTCATAAATTAATTGAATTAAGTATGTTAACAGCAAATGTTGTTTCTGCATTTTTTATTATAAAAAATAGTAAAAATGCTTTATACCGAGTTCATGATAAGCCAAATAAAGATAAAATATTTAAATTTCAAAGAACATTAGAACTATTAGGATTAAAATCAATTAAAAATGAATTTCTTATACATGATGATTACATAAATTTTTTAAAATTTATTAAAAATCATTCTGATAAAGAAATGATACAAACATTTTTTCTTCAATCCATGAAACAGGCGAAATACAGTTCGATTAATATAGGGCACTTTGGATTAGCTCTTTCAGAGTATGTTCATTTTACATCTCCTATTAGAAGATATTCTGATTTGTTAATACATAGAATTATTAAAAATTTGATTTCTAGAAAAAAAGATAGTTTTTTAGAAATAAAAAATATAGAAAGTATAGGAAATCATTGTTCTATGACAGAAAGACGAGCTGAATTTGTATCTAGAGATATTTTGGAATGGATGAAATGTGAATTTGTAAAGGACAAAATTAAAGATTCTTTTGTAGCTATAATTTATAATCTTTTTAAAGATAAGATATCTATTCATTTAAGGGACTTATTTATAGATGGGTTTGTTTATTTAAAAGATTTGTCACATGAAAGTTATTTTTATAATGGCGAAAAAAAGCAAATGATAGGAAAAAATACAAAAAAAATTTATAAAATAGGTGATCAATTAAAGGTTAAAATATTAGCAGTTGATTCTGAAGATAGACGAATTCGGTTTGATATAGTATCATGATTATTAATAAATTTTAGCTTTTAAAATTGTTTAAATAAACATTCTTAAATGTAAATTAAGCGTAAGTAACTAATTACATAAATTTTTGATAAGGATTATTTGATGAGATATTATGAGATCATTTTTATGATTCATCCGGATCATAGCGATCGAGCCAAAAATATAATTAATAATTATATTACTTTAATTAAAAATAACAAGGGTAAAATACATCGATTAGAAGATTGGGGAAGAAAACAATTAGCATATGCTATAAATAAATTACATAAAGCACATTATGTTTTGATGAATATAGAAGTAAAACCTGAAATTATTTCTAAAATTGAAACAAGTTTTAGATTTAGTGATTTAATAATACGCAATATAATAATTGCTATAAAAAATATAGTGACTACTCCATCACCTATGATGAAGTTAAATGATGAAATAAAAGAAAAAAATGAAAATATCAAAAAAACGATGTTGTAAATTACTAATTTAACTAACAAAATAATGATTGATTTTTTGGTATTTTTTTTAAAAAATTAAATCCTATTAAAAGTATAATAAGTTATTAGGTTGATGTATAATTATTAGTAGTTTTTAAAAAAAATAGAGGTATTAATGGCTCGTTATTTTCGTCGTCGAAAATTTTGCAGATTTACTGCAGAAGGAATAAAAGAAATTGATTATAAAGATGTTGCTTTGTTAAAAAATTATATAACAGAAAGTGGAAAAATTGTTCCTAGTAGGATTACGGGTACTAAAGCAAAATATCAAAGAAAATTATCAAGAGCAATTAAAATGGCTAGATATCTGGCATTGTTACCTTATACGGATCAACATCAATAACAATAATTACAAAAAGTGGAAAGGATATTCTTTATGAAAGTCATTATTTTATCAAAATTGGAAAACTTAGGAAACGTTGGTGAAATAGTAAAGGTAAAATCAGGATATGCAAGAAATTTTTTGATTCCGAATGAAAAAGTAATATTAGCTACTAAAGAAAATATTGAAAAATATAAAATATCTAAAATGGTATTGCAAAAGAAAATAGAAAAAAAATTGGAATTGGCTAAATTACGAGGAAAGAAAATACAAAAAATAGGATCATTAGATATTTTTTGTAAAGCTAGTTTAGAAGGGAAAGTTTTCGGTTCTGTAACAGCTAGAGATATATCAAAAAAATTATTTTCTTTAGGTTTAGAAGTGAATAAAAAAGAAATTCAGTTACCAAAAGGTTCTATTAAAACTCTGGGTCAACATTCAGTAATATTTAAACCTCATAAAGAAATTTCTATGGAATTAAAAGTAAATGTTTTTTCAATAGATAATTTTAAAAAAAATAAGTAATTTTTTACGTTTTTTAAAAAACGAATTCTGATAAAAAAAACTTTTTGGACGAAATATGTTTTCTGAAATATTTAAAACGTTATTTTATGCTGGAGAGATTGTAATGAATTTTTATGATCGAAAAGAGAAAATTTTAATTGAATATAAAAAAGATCAATCTCCAGTTACAAATGTAGATACATTAGTTAGTAATTTACTACTACAGAAATTAAAAAAAATTACCCCCGAAATACCTTGTTTATCTGAAGAAATGTTATTAAATTATAGAAAATGTCAAAATGTTAAAAAATATTGGTTAATTGATCCATTAGATGGTACTAAGGAATTTTTAAGTCAAAAAAAAGAATTCACGATCAATATTGCTTTAATTAAAAATGAAAAACCAATATTTGGAGCAATTTTTTTACCTTTTAATAAGATTTTATATTATAGTTGTAATAATATTGCTTGGAAAGAAAAAAATGGAAATAAAAGTGTCATTAAAGCTAAATTTTCGAATTTTTCTGAACTAAATAAAATAGTAGTAAGTCGATCACATTCTGATAAAGAATTAGAAAAATATTTAATCGATAAAAAAAAATTTAAAATAAAAAAAGTTGGTTCTTCTTTAAAATTTTGTTTAATTGCAGAAGGAAAAGCACAAATTTATCCGAGGTTTGGTAGAACTGGAATTTGGGATACTGCTGCTGGGCATATAATTTCAGTTTCAGCTGGCGCTAAAGTAATGACATGGAATAAAAAACCTTTGGTTTATTCTTTGAAAAACAATTCTTTATATAATCCGGGATTTATTGTCACTGTTTTTAATAAATTATAAATTAAGATTATCTAGAAAAGGTATTTATTAAATGTTTTTTTTTAAATAAAAATATGTGAAATCAGTATAGAAATATATATATACAAAATATTTAATTCTATAATATTTTTTATTTTTAAAAAGTACAAAAATATAAAAAGTTAAATTTTTTCAAACTTTTGAAAAATTAAATAAATTATTTAAAACAAAAAAAATATTTTTATGAAAAAAATTAGTTTCATTATTTTAGATTCTAGAATTGGAAAAACAATTCCTATTCCAAAATATGCAACAAAAGGTTCAGCAGGATTAGATATACGATCTTCTTTAAAGGAAGAAAAAATTTTGTTGCCTGACGAGAATATTTTATCTCCTACAGGAATAGCTTTATATATTCAAGATAGTACAATAGCAGGGTGCATTTTGCCTAGATCAGGATTAGGACATAAATATGGTTTAGTTTTAGGAAATTCTGTTGGTCTGTTAGATTCAGATTATCAAGGAGAATTAATGGTTTCGTTATGGAATAGAAGTAAAAGATCTTTTATTGTATTTCCTGGAATGAGAATTGCTCAATTAGTTTTTTTTCCAATTAAAAGAATAAAATTAAAAGTAGTAAATAAATTTAGCAATGTTACTAAAAGAGGGAATAAAGGTTTTGGACATACTGGACAAAGATAAGAGTTTTGATTTTTTTAAAATATATATGAAAAATAATCGATAAAAATTTTATATTTTTTTAATAAAAAATTTATGTAACTTAACATCGTTAATTTTTAAAATTTAAGATATTAAAAATAAATATTTAATTATTTACAAATAAATAATTTTACTCATAAAAAATATTTTTTGTTTTAATTACGCGAAAGAAATCTTTTAATGAAATTATTTATAAATTATTTAATATTTATTATAAATAAAATAGTATTTTTTAGATTAAAATAATTAAATTTTTATTTTTTAAATAAGCACATTTTAAATAATAAAAGTATATATTTTTTTTATTTTATCGATTTTAATAGTCTTTAAAGATAATGTATTATTTTTTTAATTTTTAAAATTTAAATGATAAAACGTATTCAGATATAAGAAATGTTTTTTTAAAGTTGTTTAAAAACTTTATTTTTTTGGCCCTTGCTGGATTCGAACCAGCGACCAAGCGATTATGAGTCGCGTGCTCTACCACTGAGCTAAAGGGCCAGGTTTTGTTAATTTTAAAGATTTGGAACCAGTAGTATATTACAGTATCTTTAATTATTCAAAGTTTTTTAAAATTAATTTTAAAAATATTTTTATACAAAATTTTTGACAAAAAAAAAAAATAATGTAACAATAAGTGAATTCCTCTGTAGTTCAGTTGGTAGAACGGCGGACTGTTAATCCGTATGTCACTGGTTCGAGCCCAGTCGGAGGAGAAAAATAAAACAATAGAGCTTTAAAATAAAAAAATAATAAGAGATTTTTTTTTAAAGAAAAATATTTATGAATATAATAAGAAAAGATCCAACTTCTTTTTTATTTTATGATTATGAAACATTCGGAACAAATCCTGCATTAGATAAGCCATGTCAATTTGCCTATATTCGAACAGATTTTAGTCTTAATAATTTGTATGAATCAGAAATTTTTTACTGCTATCCTCCCATGGATTATTTTCCTGATCCGAAATCATTATTAATAACAGGAATTACTCCAAAAGAAACTTATTTAAAAGGAATGAATGAGTTCATTTTTTCGAAAAAAATATTCGATATTTTTAGTCAACCTAATTCTTGTATAGTTGGGTTTAATAACATAGCTTTTGATGATGAGATTACAAGAAATATATTTTATAGAAATTTAATTGATCCTTACGAATGGAGTTGGAAGAATGGAAATTCTAGATGGGATATTATAAATGTTATTAGAGCATGTTTTGCTCTAAGGCCTGAAGGAATAAATTGGCCTAAAAATTCTACGGGATTAAATAGTTTTAAACTATCTGATTTAACCTATGTTAACGGAATACAGCATGAACATGCTCATCAAGCTTTATCCGATGTAATGGCTACATTCAAATTAATGCAATTGATAAAAAATAAGAAAAAGAGGTTGTTTTCTTTCTTATTTAAAAATAGATTTAAAGAAAATTTAAAAAGAATAGTAAATGTAAAAGAAAGTAGACCTATTATTTATATTTCAAGTTTTTTTGGAACAAAAAATAATAATCTAGGTATAATTGTACCTATTTTTTGGGATTCAAATAATTCTAATTCCTTTATAGCTGTTAATATCATAAATGATATTAACAAGTTAGTTGATTTTGTTAAAAAAAAAGATATAAAAGCAAATGATTTGAAATATTTATTTCAAAATGGATTACAAATAATTAATGTGAATAAATGTCCTATTTTAATTCCTATTAATGTTTTATCGTTAAAAGATATTTCTAGATTAAAAATTAATTTAGATATTTGTTTTAAAAATTTAAAAATATTAAAAAATAATGATTATGTTAAAAGCAAAATTAAATTTTTTTTTTCAAAATTACGATTTTCTTCATTTAGAGATGTTGATTTACAAATTTACGATTCATTTTTTAATAAAAATGATAAAAATTTAATTAAAAGCTATCGAAAAAATTTTTTTAATGTTTCTAATGTTAGTTTAAATAATTTTAATGATTCAAGAATTAAAGAAATTATCTTTCGTTGTAAAGCAAGAAATTTTCCTCACATATTAAATGCTGATGAAAAAAACAAATGGAAATTACATTGTTTTCAATTTTTTAAAGAAAAAAAAACAAAACTATACATAGAAAAAATAAATTCTTTACTTGAATTAGAAAAAAATAATCAAAAAAATGTTTATATATTAAAAAATCTTTTAAAACATGTTTTTAACTTATTAAAGTTTTTTAAATTTATGTAAATTAAAAAAATAAGAAGATTGTTATTTTTTTTTGAATAAAAAATTGATCATATAAATTTCAATTTTTTCTTGATGAATCGGATCAAACGTATTTAATTTTTGTTCATTAATTATTTTAGTTTGTTCTATAATCCATTTTTCCCAAGCAGGTTGAGAAATTTTATTAAAAATTTTTTTTCCTAATTTTCCTGGATATATTTGTCTCTTTTGTTTTTTTTCATTTTTTTTTAAATACGAACAGAATATTTTTTTTGACATATTTTTTTTTCTAGTTTAATGAATGAAAGTATAGTGTTAAAATTTTTTGTACGGGTTTAGGAAGTCCTACATAATTTTTTTTTTCTGTATTGTACCAAATATAGTCTTTATTATTTAATAAATTAAATTTTTCTGAAACATTTAAAAGAACAGGAAAAATTCTGATTTTGAAATGAGTTATAAAATGTATGAATTCATTTTTTTTTTCTTTCTGAATTACATCAATATCATTTTTTTTAATCCATTTTTTCATTTCTTTATTTTTTTTAAAAATTGGAAAAGAATACAAATCTCCCCAAATTTTTTTAGAGTTCATTTTTTTTAAAAAAGTATAGGATTTATATTTAATAATTAGAAAAAAATATTTTTTTGTAATTTTTTTTGGTTTTTTATTTTTAACAATTTTTTTTAAATTTCTTTTTTTATAAGTATTACATTTAAAAGATAAAGGACAAATATAACATTTTGGATTATTAGGAGTACATATAAGCGATCCTATGTCCATCAATCCTTGATTAAATTGGCGAATATGATGAAACGGAGTTATATTTTCGATTAAATTCCATAATTTATTCTCTAGTTTTTTGTTAAAAGGTTCTTTTTTTATACTATAACAACGAATGATAATTCTTTTTACGTTACCATCTAATATACAAAATCTGAATCCTAAAGATAAAGATAAAATAGCTCCAGCAGTTGTTTTTCCTATTCCTGGTAATTTTATTACATTATAAAAATTATTTGGAAAAATTCCATGATATTTATGCTTAATTAATTTAGCGGATTCATAAATATTTTTTGCTCTTTTATAGTATCCTAATCCACTCCATAAATATAAAATTTCATTTAAATTGGCTTTAGCTAATCTGTCAACAGTTGGAAACATTTGAACAAATTTATTAAAATAAGGAATAACTGTTTTCACTTTAGTTTGTTGTAACATAATTTCAGAAATCCATATTTTGTAAGGAGTTCTTTTTTTTTGCCAAGGCAAATTTTTTCTTCCGTTTAGATGATACCAATTTAATACTAATTGAGAAAAAATCAAGTTTTTGTTTTCCTTATTTAGACTAATATGATTTAATGTTAAATTAATCAAAGTTAAGATTAATTAATTATATAAAAAATAAAAGAATTGGTAAAATATGAATGAGAATATTTCTCCTGTAATTTTTCAAAAAAAAGAACTTTTCTTACGAAAGATTCGAAGTTTTGTAGTTAGAAGAAGAATAACAAAATCTCAGGTAAGTGCGATAAATGATTTTTGGCCCAGATTTGGAATAATGTTTGAAAAAAATTTTTTAAATTTAGAGCAAGTTTTTTTTAAAAATATGCCAATTGTATTAGAAATTGGTTTTGGAACAGGAAAATCTTTAGTTAAAACAGCAATACAAAATCTAGATAAAAATTTTTTAGGAATAGAAGTTTATGAATCTGGAATAGGAAATTGTTTAAAATATATTAATAAGTATAATTTAAATAATATAAAAATTATTTTTTATGATGCTGTAGAAGTTTTAAATAATATGATAAAAAACGAAACTTTATCAAGGGTACAAATTTTTTTCCCTGATCCTTGGGAAAAACGTCGTCATAGAAAAAGAAGAATGGTAACTAAACATTTTTCTAAAGTTATTCATAAGAAATTAACTAATAACGGAATTATTTACATAGTTACTGATGTCGAAACATATGCTAAAGATATTTTATATATATTCGATGATACTTCTAAATATATAAATCTATCAGATGATCAAAGATATGTAAGACGATTAAGAAATAGACCTATAACAAAATTTGAAAAAAAAGGAATCTCTTTAGGAAAAGTCATTTTTGAGTTAATATTTCGATGTATAAAGTAATTTTGTTAATAATATTATTAATTTTGAATAGGATTTTTATTACATAAATTCTTCTAATAAGTCATTCAAAAAATTTTTCCCTTTTTTTGTAGTTTTCCAATATTTTGAATCTTCTATTAGATATTTTGAATTTATTGCTTTTTTTATAAAAGGATAAAGATATTTTTGATTTATCCCTGTTTTTCTATGAAAATCTTTTTTTTTGATTGGTTTTATTAATCTTAAAACATTCATAAAATATTCAAGAATGATATCTTTTTTAGAAATATTTTTTTTTTCTTCTATATATAACCCTTTCATAAAGTTTGATACTTTTTTTGTTTTGGAAATTCTGATGATTTTTCCATTTATTTGAGTTATTTTGCTATGAGCACCAGATCCGATACCTAGATAATCTCCGAAATTCCAATAATTTAAATTGTGTAAACAAGGATTTTTTTTAAAATATGAAGATATTTCATATTTTTTATATCCTGAAGAAATAAGTATTTCTTCACCTTTTTTAAATATATTAAAAATAGTTTTTTCACTTGGAAATTTATGTTTAGTGTAAAAAAATTTTGTTTTAGGCTCTATTGACAATTGATACCAAGAAATGTGAGAAGGATTAAATGAAATTGCTTTTTTTAAATCAGAAATTGCCATATTTAAGGTTTGATGAGGTAAACTATGCATTAAATCAAAATTTATGTTATCAAAATTAGCTAATTTAGCTATTTTAATAGAATTTAAAATATTTTTTGTAGAATATTCTCTATTTAAGTAATCTAAACTACTTTTTTTAAAAGATTGTATTCCTATGGACAATCTGTTTATCCCTGCTTGTTTATATTCCAAAAATTTTTTATTTTCAATAGTTGTAGGATTAGCTTCTATAGTAATTTCTGGATTTTCTACAACTTTTATATTATTTTTGATTTCTTTTATCAAAAAATTTATATTTTTTGCGCTAAATAAACTAGGAGTTCCTCCTCCAATAAAAATTGTTTGTATTTTTCTATGTTTTATCAAATGTATACTTTCTTTTAGATCTTGAATAAGATGATAAATATATTTTTCTTCAGGAATATATTTTTTTTTTAATGAATGAAAATCACAATAAGGACATTTTTTGATGCAAAAAGGTATATGCACATATAAACTAACTTTAGGTAATTTTTTCATAATTAATGACTTTTATTATTATAATATTGTAAAAAGAATTTAAATGTTCATTTAAAATTAAATTTTAAAAATGTTTATTTATGCAAATAAATTATATTTTGTAAAGATTAAATTAAATTAATAAAAAAGTCTATTGTTAAAAAAAATTAAGATAAAATTTTAGAAGATAAAAAATCGTATATGAAAAATATTTTTTTTATGTTTTTTCTAAGGAAAAGTACCAACTTTCTAAAATTAAGGCAGCAGAAATAGAATCAATTTTTCCTTTTTTTAAAGCTTTGAATCCTCCTTTATTGAATAAAAAATTTTTTGCTTCTATTGTGGTTAAATATTCGTTATGCAATATTACGGTACGTTGATATTTATGTTTTAAAATATTAGCAAATTTTTTTGTTTTTTTGGTTATGTTTTGTTTTTTTTTGTTTTTATATATAGGAAAACCAACTATTAAGATATTTGGTTCCCAATAACTTATTAATTTGTTAACAACATTCCAATCTGGATAATTTTTAATACATTGTAAATGGTTTAAAGCTTTTGTTGTAGAAAATAAAGTTTCTCCAACAGCTACTCCAATAATTTTAGTTCCATAATCAAACGATAGAGCAATCAATAGAATTTTAATCCTTTTTAAAAAAGTTATTTAATTATTTTTTTTTCAATGAAATTGAATAGTTTTTCAGCAATAGATATTTTGCAGAATTTTTCAATTTGACAAATTCCAGTAGGACTGGTAACGTTTATCTCAATCAGTTTGTTTCCAATAATATCTAATCCTACGAAAATTAATCCTTTTTTCTTTAAAAATGAAAGTGTAGTATTAGCAATTTTATAATCTGTTTTATTTAAAGTTTTTACTATTCCAATTCCTCCAACTGCTAAATTTGCTCGATTCTCTCCTTTTATAGGTAGTCTAGTAAGGCACCAAGGAACAATGTAATTATCTATTATAAGAATTCGTTTATCTCCATTTTTAATATCTGTAATATACTTTTGGGATAAACAAAATTTACTTCCATTTTTAGTCATAGTTTCCAAAATAACCTGTTTGTTTTGATCTTCTATTTTTATTCTAAAAATAGATTTTCCTCCCATTGCATTTAGTGGTTTGATAATAATATCTTTATGTTTACTTAAGAACTTTTTTATTTCAGAAATATTATTGCTCATTAAAGTTTGAGGTATAATTTCTGGAAAATTAGTAGCTAATAACTTTTCGTTATAATTTCGAAGACTAGTAGGATTATTAATTAAAAGAACGTTTTCTTTTTTTAATTTATCTAATAAGTAAGTAAGATAGATAAATTCCATATTTACAGGAGGATCTTTTCTTATTAGGATAACATCGAGTTTTGATAATGGAATTATTTTTTCTTCTGAAAAAGAAAACCATTTTTTTTTGTCATTAATAACATTTAAAATTTTTGTTTTTCCATAAATTCTATCTTTTTTTAGGAAAACATCTCCTAGTTGCATATAATACAAAATATAATTTCTTTTTTTAGCTTTTAATAACATTGAAAAAGTTGAGTCCTTTTCAATATTTATTTTGGAAATTGGATCCATGATTACACCAAGATGAACAGACATATTTTTAAACCTATTTTATTATTTAAGAAGTTAATTTTTTATATTTTACAAAAACAATTTGAAAATTTAAACACTTAAATTACAAATTTTAGATTTTTAGTAAAAATTTTGGTAAAAAGTAAAATATAAATTTTTATTTATACAATTGGGAAGCATAGTTATCAAATCTAGACCAATTTCCGTTAAATGTAAGTTTAATTGTTCCAATTGGTCCATTTCTTTGTTTTCCAATGATAATTTCAGCAATTCCCTTTAGATCGCTATTTTGATGATAAACTTCATCTCTATAAATGAACATGATTAGATCTGCATCTTGTTCTAAAGAACCCGATTCTCTTAGATCCGAATTTAAGGGTCTTTTGTCAGATCTTTGTTCCAAAGAACGGTTTAGTTGAGATAGGGCAATTACAGGAATTTTTAATTCTTTAGCTAAAGCTTTTAAACTTCTGGAAACTTCTGCGATTTCTAACGTTCTGTTTTCCGATAAAGAAGGTACTCGCATAAGTTGCAAATAATCTATCATAATTAAACTTAACCCATTATTTTCTCTGTAAATTCTTCTCGCTCTAGATCTGATATCTGTAGGCGTTAATGCTGAAGAATCATCGATGTAAATGTTCTTTTTTTTCAATAAAATGTTAATAGTTCCATAAATTCTAGACCAGTCTTCATCAGTTAGTTGGCCAGTTCTAATTTTTGTTTGATTTACCCTAGATAATGAGGATAACATCCTAATCATAATTTGTTCTCCTGGCATTTCTAAACTGAAGATTAAGACTGGCTTTTCATATATCATTGCAGCGTTTTCACAAATGTTCATAGCAAAAGTAGTTTTTCCCATTGATGGTCTTGCAGCAATAATAATAAATTCAGAATTTTGTAAACCTGATGTTTTTTTATTTAAATCTGGATATCCCGTATTTAGTCCAGTTAATCCATCTTGAGGAGCATTAAATAATTTTTCTATTTTTGCGACGGTGATGTCTAAAATTTCTTCAATATTTTTAGGTCCTGAATGATTTTTATTTCTATTTTCTGAAATTTTAAATACGCTAGATTCAGCATAGTCTAATAGTTCTTCACTTCTTTTACCTTGGGGATTGTAACTAGCATTTGCAATTTTGTTAGCAACTAATATTATATCTCTGATAATTGCACGTTCTTTAATTATATCGGCATAAGCTGAAATGTTAGCTGTGCTAGGAGTATTTTTTGATAATTCTGCTAAATAAGAAAATCTTCCAGCATTATCTAATATTCCTTTTTGTTCTAGAGATTCAGATAAAGTAATTAAATCTATAGGTTGTCCAAGATTAAATAATTGTTGCATTTCTAAAAAAATTATTCTGTGTGCTTGACTAAAAAAATCATTAACGACGATTTTATCAGAAATAATGTCCCATAATTCATTGTCTAACATCAATCCTCCTAGAACTGATTGTTCAGCTTCTAGAGAATGAGGTGGAATTTTTAAAAATTCTTCTTTTGTTTTTAATTTTTGATAAAATTTATTTTTAATCATGTTCAGTACATTACCAAAATTTAATTTTATAGTTAACATTTTTTAAAAAAATAAATTTGTTTAATTAAGAAGTTAAATTCTTTACATTTTTAAAAAGATGTTTATAAAAAGTTTTTTTATTAGAAAAGACATTAATAGTTTTGAACTTTAAAAATACGCTTACTTTTTAAATTGTTATATGCATTATTTAATTATATTTTTGTAAAAATAATCATATTAAGTAATTTTTGAAATTAATTTTACTTATTTATAAATACAAAAATTAATTAGAAAAATAGTTATTTTTCATTAGTTCTAAACCAGTTTCTAATACATTTAAATCGGCGTTATTTTTAGTAGCATTTTTGCATAGATATTTTTTCCAAAAAGATGATCCTTTCATTCCATAAAAAGCATTTAAGAAATGTCTAGCTATCTGATATAAAGAAGTTCCAATTAAAAGTTCTTTTTCAATGTAAGGATACATGCTTTGTATAATTTTCGACATTTCTTCAGAAGTTTTGTAAAATTCATTAAAAATCAAATTGTCTACATTTTTTAAAATTGATGGATTATTATATACTGCTCTTCCTAACATTACACCATCTGTTTTTTTAAGATGTTTTTTAGCTGAAGAAATTGATTTAATATTTCCGTTAATTATAAACATTAAATTAGGAAAATCTTTTTTTAAGTTGTAAACAAATTCATAATTTATTTTAGGAATTTTAAAATTTTTTTTAGTATTTAAAGAAAAAACTAACGCTTTTCTTGCATGAATAATAAAAGTTTTACAAATATTGTCTTTAGAAATTTCATATATGAAGTTACTTAAAAAATTATAACTATCTTGATGGTTTATTCCTATTCTTGTTTTTATTGTGATAGGTATGGAAACATGTTCAGAAATGGCTTTTATAATACTACGGACGGTATTTGTTTCATTCATTAAAGAAATACCAAAATGAGATTTATTAACTTTTTTAGAAGGACAACCAATATTTAAATTGATTTCGTTGTATCCTTTCAAATAAGCTAATTTAGCACATTTTGCTATTTTTTTTGGTATTCTTCCCGCTAATTGAATAGATATGGGATTTTCCGGTTTTGAATTATAAATTATTTTCTTTTTTATTTTTTCAAAAGGTCCATTAGCAACTATCATTTCTGTATATAAAAGTGATTTTTTTGTTAATTTTCGATAAAAATGTCGACAGTGTTTGTTTGTATAGTTAAGCATTGGAGCTACAGAAAATTTGTGACAATAAGTTTCGTTTGAGATTTTTTTCTTTTTATTTTTCATTTGAATATTTTAAAAATATTAAAGTAGATATTTATCAAGTATACTATGTATAATACACACATTTTTTAGAAAAATGATGATTATTATATTCAAAAAAAATGAAAAATAATGATGATTATTTTATTTTTTTAAAAAAAAGATTAAAATTACATAATAAGTTTATTTTTTAAAAAAATGCAATTTAAAAGAATTCAAATAATAAATTTGTTGTTGATTTTTTTGAGGATTACAAAAAATGGCTAGTAGAGGAATTAATAAAGTAATATTAATAGGAAATTTAGGTCAGGATCCAGAGGTTAGATATATGCCTAATGGAACTGCAGTATCTAATATAACATTAGCAACTTCAGATGTTTGGAAAGATAAAAATACAGGAGAGAACAAAGAAAAAACAGAATGGCATAGAGTGGTTTTGTTTGGAAAATTAGCAGAAATTGCGGGAGAATATTTACGTAAAGGATCTCAAGTATATATAGAAGGTTCTTTACAAACTAGAAAATGGCAAGATAAAAATAATTTAGATCGATATACAACCGAAATTGTTGTAAATATAGGAGGAACAATGCAAATGTTGGGTAATAGACACTCTCATTCTAATAATATGAGAGACGAAAGTCGTTCCTCTTCTGATTCTAAATCATTATCTTTCAATGAAAAATCTTCTAAAAATAATTTGAGTAATAAAGGTAACAAATTATCTACTGTGAATTCTATATCTGATATAGACTTTGATGATGAAGACATTCCTTTTTAGATAAATATATTTAGATAGTTTAAAACAAATACTTTATTTGTACAAACTATCTAAAAAAAATAAAAGTTTTTTTGCAAGAAAACGTTTTAAGAAATTTTTTTAAAGGTTAGTTGTTTTGAAAATAACAAAATTATTTTACAAAATTGTTTTAAATGTGAAATAAATGGAGCATGAGAAGCTTTCTTTATAATAATAGATTTTGGTTCATAGCAACATAAATCTAATAGGTTTGAAATTTTTTTTGGAACCATCAAATCTAAAGATCCGTATATTCTAAGTAAAGGTATCTTAATATTTTTGATTTCTTTTCTTAAATCAATGGAACAAAGAATTTTAAATCCTTCTTCTAAAGCTAAATTTGAAGGAGAAAATGTAGCCAACATTTTTTTTTGAAAATTTTTCCAATAGATAGGGTTAACATTTTCTTTGTTATTTAGCTTTTGTTCTTGAAAAAAATTTTTCACAGATAATTTGTAGTTTTTTTTTAATTGGTTCTTAAAATTTAATAGTTCTGAATATTCTAAACCAGGCCAATTTTTTTTCTTTAAAAAATAAGGAGAAGATGAAACATTTATAATTGATGATATTCTTTCAGGATGAGTTAAAGCTAATTTGTTAACTATTAACCCGCCTAAAGACCAACCCATCCAGATTGCTTTTGGTGGCATATATAGAGATATTAATTTAATTAATTGATTAAATTTTAGTACGGGGAAAAAACGATTTTTCCCAAATCCAGGTAAATCTATAACATATATTTTGTAATATTTTTTTAATTTCTTAATAAGATAAAACCAGATCGTTGAATCAAATCCATATCCATGAATTAGAACTAAATTTTTTGATCCGTTTCCAATACTATGCAAATAAAATTTTTTCATAAATTTTTGATCAAAAAAAATATTTTTTTAGTTTAATGTATAAAATATTTTTATGTACTTGTCTCGTATAAATATATAGGTAATAATAATACTTATTTTTATAAACTAATTCAATTTTTATATAAAACATGATTAATATCTCTAAATTAGCACAAGATTATTTTGTAAATCTTTTGGGAAAAGAAAAAAAAAATACGCATATTCGGATATTTGTAAAAAATCCAGGCACTAAGTTTGCAGAATGTGGTTTAACTTATTGCTTTGAAAAAGAAATATCTTCTTTGGATAAAGAAATTAAATATTCAAAATTTAACGTTTATATAAATAGTTCAGTAGTTTTATATTTTAAAGATGCAACAATAGATATTATAAAAGAGAATGAGAATTCTAGGCTAGTTTTGAATGCTCCTTATGTTCAAAAATCATTATTAAACCATTCCTTATCATTAAAAGATAAACTGATTGTTTTTTTAAATGAAAAAATCAATCCAAAACTCAATGCACATGGAGGTTCAATTTCTTTAGTAGAAATAACAGAAGATAAGCATGCTGTGCTAGAGTTTAAAGGTGGTTGTAATGGATGTTCTATGGCACATATAACGTTAAAATCAGGAGTAGAAAAAGAGTTGTTAAAGTACTTTCCGGAATTAAAAAAAGTAATAGATATTACAGAACATAAAAAAGGCAAGCATTCTTTTTTTTAAAAAAGAGTGTTTTTTTTCCAAAACTAATATTTTGAATTATGTAAAGTATTATTTTTTTCTGGAGTTAATTCTCCACAAAGATTTTTCTTCATAATTTTCTTAATTTTATCAACAGATTTATAACTGCTAAATAAAAAATGTAACTTAGTTAATGCTGCTTCTACTGTTAAGTCGTATCCACTGATTACACCTACATTAGAAAGAGCATTTCCCGTTGCATATCCAGACATATTTACAGTGCCAGATGTACATTGAGTTAAATTAACTAAGATGATATTTTTTTTTGAAGCATAATTTAATTCATTTAAAAATTTTTTATTTTGAGGAGCATTACCAACTCCATAAGAGCATAATATTAATGCTTTTAGTGGTTGAACAATAAAGTTATGAATTATTTTTTCCGAAATACCAGGATAAATAGTAATAATTCCTATTGGTTGAGGAGTAATTGAATAATATTTAATATTTTTTTTGTACTTGTTCTTAATAATTTTATAATCGTGATATATACTGATTCCAGTTTTTAACAAACAGGGAAAATTAGGAGATGTAAAAGCGTTGAATCCGTTAGCATTGGATTTAGTAGAACGATTGCCTCTGAATAATTTATGGTTAAAAAATAAAGTAACTTCATTAATAGGATAGTTTGCTGCAATTATTAAAGCATTTAATAAATTTTGTTTTCCATCTGATCGAATTTCTGAAAGAGGAATTTGGGAACCAGTTATAATTATAGGTTTTTCTAAATTTTGAAGCATAAATGAAAGAGCTGAAGCGGTGTAAGCCATTGTATCAGTTCCATGCAAAATTATAAAACCGTCATATTTTTTATAATTTTTATGAATATCATTAGCAATAATATTCCATTCATTAGGTGTCATGTTGGAAGAGTCAATTAGAGGTTGATATTCGTTTATTTTAAAAAAAGGAATTTCTTTTTTTTGAAAATCTGGAATTTTCATTATTTTTTTTTTTAAATACCCTGCTACTGGTATATAACCTGATCTAGATTTTTTCATTCCAATAGTCCCGCCTGTATAAGCAATGTAAATTTTTTTTCTATTCATTTTTAAACTCTTTTCAAAATGATTTTAGGTAACTTAAATTAAAAAAGAATTAATATTTTTATTGATAAAAACATTAATTTTAATGGTTTTAATTTTATCAATAAGAAAATTTATTTTCAATGCAATATATATATATTAGATTTAATGATCTATTAATTAAATTAATTTTTTGTATCTAAAAAAAAAATTTGTATGGTATTATCAAGAAAAATGAATTCAGTTTTTTGATATTTTTATAAATATATATTTATAATTTTTAAATAGTTAATTTAAAAAATTGATAAATTTTAAATATACATAAAGTATTTTTTTTTAAAATTGGAAACAATATATGAGACGAGTATTCATTTTATTACTAGATTCTTTAGGAATAGGGTCAAGTAAAGATTCAAAATTGTTTGGAGATGATGGTTCAGATACATTAGGTCATATAGCAGAAAAATGTTTTTTAGGTAAAGCAAATCAAGGTAGATCAGGAGTCTTACGTATACCCAATTTAACTAAATTGGGATTAGCAGAATCAGCATATCAGGCCACTAATAGGTTTCCTTTGGGATTAAATAGAAATTTACCTATTATAAGTAGTTATGCTTATGCAAGTCAAGTTTCTTCTGGGAAAGATACTATTTCTGGACATTGGGAAATTTCAGGTGTACCAATATTATTTGATTGGTATTATTTTAGAAACAAATTTGAGAGTGTTTCAACAGATTTAGTAAATCAAATTATTTTTGATTCAAATATTTCAGGAATAATAGGAAATTGCCATGCTTCTGGAACAGATGTTTTAGATATTTATGGAGAAACACATATCTTAACAAACAAACCTATATTTTATACATCTTCAGATTCTGTGTTACAAATAGCATGTCATGAAAATTTTTTCGGATTACAAAAATTATATGAGTTATGTTTGAAAGTACGAAAAATTTTAAATAATAAGAAATATAAAGTTGCTAGAGTTATAGCTAGACCTTTCTTAGGAGAAAAGAAAGGGTCTTTTTTTAGGACAAACAATAGAAAAGATTTTTCGATCAAACCAATTGATGATACTGTAATGGTTAAATTAATAAGAGAAAATTTAGGAACAGTTATTTCAATTGGAAAGGTAAGTGATATATTTTCAAATGTAGGAATTAGTTATTCGATCAAATCAAATGGTATAATAAATTCGTTTAATAAAATTATTAAAGAAATAAAAAAAGCAAAAAATAATACAATCATTTTTGCTAATTTTGTTGATTTTGATTCTTTATGGGGACATAGAAGAGATGTTTCTGGATATGCAAAAGGATTAGAATTATTTGATCAAAATTTACCAAAGATATTAGAAATAATTACTGATAAAGATTTGTTAATTATAACAGCAGATCATGGATGTGATCCTACCTGGAAAGGAAGTGATCATACACGAGAAAACATTCCTATTCTTTTATATCAAAAAAATAAAAAATCTGTTTTTTTAGGACATAGAAAAACATTCTCAGATATAGCACAAACGATAGCTAGTTTTTTCTCACTTTCTAAAATGAATTATGGAAAAAGTATGGTTTCTAATGAACTTACTTTTTAAAATATATAATATTATTAATATCAGAGATTATTTATTTATGATTACTCCTCATATTGATTCTAAAGAAAACAGTTTTTCTGAAGTTGTATTTGTTTCTGGTGATCCAAATAGAATAAGATATATAGCTAAGAATTATTTAACAGATGTTATTAAAGTGAATACGGTTCGTGCTATGCTTGGTTTTACTGGAAGGTACAAAAGCAAAATTATATCTCTCATGGCACATGGTATAGGAATGCCTTCATGTTGTTTATATGTAAGAGAATTAATTGAATTTTATAAAGTTAAGAAAATAATTCGTTTAGGTAGTTGTGGTATAGTTAGAGAAGACATAAAATTAAATGATTTAATTATTTCTACTGGAGCTTGTACAGATTCAAAGATGAATAGAATTAAATTTTTAGATCATGATTTCTCTGCTATTCCTGATTTTAATACGGTTTATAAATTAATAAAGGCTGCTAAAAAAAATAATGTTTTTATTAGAGTTGGAAATTTTTTTAGCACTGATTCATTTTATTTTCCGAGGAAAAAAGAATATCTTTCTTTATTAAGAAAATATAATATTTCTGGTATTGATATGGAAACAGCAGGTTTATATAGTGTAGCTTCTGAATTAAATGTTAAGTCGGCTTCTATATGTACTGTTTCAGATAATATCATTACCGGGGAAAAGTTAACTATTAAAGAAAGAGAAGAAAGTTTTGATAAAATGATTGGTGTTGCTTTAAAATCAGTATTGTTAAAAGGAATATTATAATAACTATCTTTTTTAAATTGTTAATATTTTTAGTTAAATTAAAAGAATTTAATTTTGGTGAAGAAGGGATTCGAACCCTTGATACGTTTCCGTATACACACTTTCCAGGCGTGCTCCTTAAGCCACTCGGACACTTCACCATTTTGTTTTAAAAATATACTTTAAAGAGAGATTTTTTTGAAATTTATATATTTTTTGAAAGTATTTTAATACTATTTAAATATTTGAATTTTTTTAAATATAAATTTATTTATTTTAATTTTTTTAATAAATCGTTCTTGAATATTTTGTGCAAGAAGTTTAAAGTAATTAAAATATTCTATTTTTATATTTATTGATTATACATTATAAACAAAAAATAGAGTTAATCAATATTTGAATAGTTTTGTTACAAGTAAAAAATTATTTGTTATGTTAATAAAATTTTTTATTAATTTTGGAATATTTATTTAATGAATTTAAATTCTATTTATATTGCTTCCAGCAATCAAAGTATTTATGCTGGGTTTATATTAACAATTATTTTAATAAAATAAAAAAATGGCAGAAAAACGAAATATTTTTTTAGTTGGACCAATGGGAGCAGGGAAAAGCACCATAGGAAGGCAATTAGCTCAACAACTTAATATGGACTTTTATGATTCTGATCAAGAGATTGAAAAAAGAACCGGTGCAGATATAAACTGGGTTTTTGACGTGGAAGGTGAAAAAGGTTTTAGAAATAGAGAAAAAAAGATAATTAATGAATTAACTATGAAACAGGGAATAGTATTAGCAACAGGAGGAGGTTCCATAACTACAAAGGAAGCAAGGAATCAACTTTCATCAAGAGGTGTAGTAATATACTTAAAGACAACTATTGAAAAACAATTAATGCGTACAAATAGGGATAAAAAAAGACCTTTGTTAAAGGAAAAGGGAATATCTGATACAGGTATATTACAAAAATTAGCTAATTATAGAAATCCATTATACGAAGAAATTGCAGATTTTACCGTATGTACAGATGAACAAAGTGCAAAAGTTGTTTCGCATCAAATTATAGATTTACTAAACAGAAAATAAAATTAGGAATTAAATAAATTCAGTGAAATTTATAATGAGGTTTATCAAATAATGGAGAAATTACAGGTTAGTTTAGGAAATAGGAGCTATCCAATTACTATTGGATCTAAAATTTTAGAGTTAGATAATATTTTTTGGCCTTTGAAACCAGGAAATCAGGCCATGTTAGTAACTAATAAAACATTAGCGAATATTTGGAAAGATAAGGTTTTTTATCAATTAAGACAAGCTGGTATTAAATTAGATCAAGTAATTTTATCCGATGGGGAACAGTATAAGACTTTAAATGAAATGGAGTTAATTATTTCAGCATTATTAGAAAAGCTTCATAATAGAGATACAACTTTAATTGCTTTAGGAGGAGGTGTTATAGGAGATTTAACAGGGTTTGCTGCTTCTATTTATCAAAGAGGAGTGAGGTTTATTCAAATTCCTACAACTTTGTTATCTCAAGTAGATTCTTCTGTTGGAGGAAAGACGGGGGTTAATCATATTTTAGGGAAAAATATGATCGGATCTTTTTGGCAACCTTCTTCGGTAATTATTGACATTAATTGTCTATCGACATTGCCTAATAGTGAAATGGTTTCTGGAATAGCTGAAGTTATTAAATATGCGATTGCTTTTGATGAAAAATTTTTTATTTGGTTAGAACAAAAAATTCATTTAGTTTTAGCTTTAAATGAACCAGAACTTTCTTATTGTATTTCAAAGTGTTGTCAATTAAAATCGTATGTTATTTCTGTTGATGAAAGAGAAGATAATGTTCGAGCACTTTTGAATTTAGGACACACTTTTGGACATGCTATTGAAGCACATTTAGGATACGGAAGTTGGTTGCACGGAGAAGCTGTATCTGTTGGAATCATTATTGCGGCAAGAGTTTCATATTTATTAGAAAAAATCAGTAAAATTGAAGTAAATCGAATTGTTAATTTATTTAAAAAAGTTGGTTTACCAACAAAAGCACCAAAAAATATGACGCCTCATGCTTATCTTCCTTATCTTACAAAAGATAAAAAAGTACTTTCAGGGATAATACGATTCATTTTACCAGTAAAAATTGGGGAAGTTAAAATATTCACTAATATAGATAAAAACGTTCTTTTATCAGCCATTAGAAGTAGTCAATAGACATCATTTTTAGCATTTTAAATATCTTAAGTTAAAGTATTACGTAATATTTATTACATATATATTTTTTTAAAAAATAAAAGTGATTTAAAATAAAAAATTTAGAAATTTTTGTTAGATAAAATCTATGTAAAAAATTTTAAGGTATATAATTTTTGAACAAAATTAAAATATTTTTTTTAAGTTAAATTTAAAACTAAGTTTTTATAAACAGAAATTTTAAAAGTTGTTTAAATCATCTAAAATATTTTTTGTTTAAATTGGTTATATAAAAAATATTTTAAAAAAATTAACAAATTTTTATTTTTTTAAGATAAATTTTTCATAAATAATGTTTATTATTAATCAAATTTGAGGATTAAAAAATGAAAAATTTTTTTTTAGCCCCTTCAGTTTTATCAGCTAATTTTTCAAAATTAGGCGAAGATATTCAAAAATCAATTGATGCAGGGGGGGATATAATACATTTTGACGTAATGGATAATCATTATGTGGAAAATTTAACTTTTGGACCGATGGTTTTACAATCTCTTCGAGATTACAAAATTTCTGCTAAAATAGATGTTCATTTAATGGCTAGTCCTGTAGATTCTTTAATACCTAAATTTGCAAAATCCGGAGCTGATTTTATTTCAGTTCATCCTGAATCAACGAATCATATTGATAGAACTTTACGAATGATTAAAGATTATGGATGTAAAGCAGGAATTAGCTTAAATCCTGGAACTCCTATTAATTATCTTGATTATGTAATGGATCAATTAGACATGATAACAGTAATGTCCGTAAACCCGGGATTTGGAGGACAAACTTTTATACCAGAGAGTATAAATAAAATTAGGCAAGTTAGACAACGGATTAATGAAAGTTCAAATAATATTTTATTAGAAGTAGATGGTGGAATTAATATTAAAAATATTTCTGATATAGCTTTAGCAGGAGCAAATGTTTTTGTTATAGGATCAGCTTTGTTTGGTTCCTCTGATTACACTTTTGTTATAAGAAAGCTAAGACAAGAATTAAAAAAAGTACATTTTAATTTAATGAATTAAATGTTTAGTATTTTTTAAGAAAATACTTTATCTAATTCAATTTAATTTTTTTTAGGAACAAAATGAATAATTTTAAATCAGTAGCATTTAGTGCTATGCAACCTTCAGGATCTTTTACTTTAGGCAATTATTTAGGTTCGCTTAAATACTGGTCTGACATGCAAAAAAAATACCAGTGTTTTTATTGTATAGCAGATTTACATGCTTTAACTACATTAAATATTAATAGCAATTTAGAAAAAAATACTTTGGATGCTGTTGCATTGTATTTGGCATGTGGCATAAATCCTAAAAAAAGTATTATTTTTGTACAGTCTCATGTTTTGGAACATACTTCATTGTATTGGTTTTTAAATTGTCATTCAAGTTATAATGAATTAAAACGTATGACACAATTTAAAGTAAAACAAAAAAGCAATATTTCTTTTTCTACTGCTGGTTTGTTAAATTATCCAATTTTAATGGCAGCAGATATACTATTGTATCAATCTAAAAAAGTAATTGTTGGAGAAGATCAAAAACAACATTTAGAATTAACAAGAAATTTGGCAAAAAAAATTAACTCTTTTAAAAAGGATACTTTTGTAATTCCTGAAACAATAGTTCCAAAATACAGTAGTAAAATAATGTCATTACTTAATCCTTATCAAAAAATGTCTAAATCTGATATAAATGTCAACAGTACAATTTTTTTATTAGATAAAAAAGAATCTATCATAAAAAAAATAAAGAAGGCTGTAACTGATTCAGATAAAGATGGTAAAATATGTTACGATTTGAAAAAAAAACCTGGAATTTCTAATTTTTTGAAGATTTTGTCTAGCATTAGAGAGATTCCGATATTTGTTTTAGAGAATGAATTTTCCAGAAAAAATTATAGTGATTTAAAGCAAGTTTTAATCGATGAAGTTAGTACAGTAATTGAAAAAATTAAAAATGATTTTTATTTTTTTAGAAAAAATGAATTGTTTTTAAAAAAAATTGTCAATGAAGGTGCTGAAAGAGCAAGATTTTTTGCTAAAAAAACAATGAATAAAATTTTCAATTTATTTGCTTTACTAAAAAATAATTAAATATATTTTTTTAAAAAAATTTTCTATAGATTATGATTATGAATGATATTTTTTCGATGATTTGTAAAAAACCCAAAAGTTATAGATAGACAGAAAACAATTGTATATAAAAAATTTGCTGTAATTAAAGCAAAAATTAGTCCTTTTTTTATAATAATTGGTTTTGTGACGATAAAGGTTAACAAAGTTCCAACAGTTCCAGAAGTTAAAACAAAACTTATTTGTTTAGGGGAAGGATTTTTTGTTTGTAAGGAAGATAGAGTTATAATTACTGTATAAATTGCACTAGAAAAGAATCCTAAAGAAATGATTGTTATCGATAATAGTTTTAAGTTATTTGCACCAATAAATAGATACATAATAAAACTAGAAGTTCCTGTTAATAAAACTAAAATTTTTTGTAAATCAAAAAATTTAAGTATTAAACTAAAAAACCACATTCCTATCATATAAGACATCCAAAAAAAACTTACTAATTTTCCAGCTTCTTTTATATTGAGTTTTAATAATTGAGTTGCATATTCTGGAATCCACGAAATAAAGCTTAACTGACCTAAAATGTATAGTAAAGCCATAATTGATAGTAACATATTTCCAATTATAAAATTTTTTTTTATTTTTATTTTTTTTAAATTAATTCTTTTAGTCGGAATTGGAAATTTCGCATTGATTGTTAGGAAAAAAATTATTATGTAAACTGAAAAAATTAAGATATATATCCAGTACCAAGTCAAATGATAATCAAAAATTTTAGTTGCGATAAAAGGAAAAATCATTCCTGACATACTAAAAAACGAATCTGTCAATAAAAGAAATTTTATCCTTTGATTTCCTTTATATAAAATAGTTATTAAAAAAGTACCTATTGACATAGTGATACCACTTACCAATCCGAATATGAAAATACTGCCGCTAAAAATTATTAAATTTGAACTTTTTATTAATCCAATTATTGCAAATAACATTAATAAAAATCCAGATATAAGTTGTTTCTTTATTGAAATAAATTCAATTATCCAAGCATTTAGAAAAATTGAAATTAAAAGACCAGCATTTAAAAAAGTAAATGTACTACTCATATTGGTAGTAGAAAGATCAAAATATTTTGCAATTTTTCCTAATATCATTCCTGTTGTAACTATTAAACCCCCAGTTATAAAGTATGAAAAAAAACTAATTATTGTAAGCAATATTTTATTTTTCATTGATGAATTTTTCCTTTTTTAAACGTTCAATTTTTTATTAGTATATTTGAAATATTTTAAGTAATTTTTAATGAAATTTATCTTTTTTTGTTAATAGAAAGCATATTTTTTAAATTTTTCATAGTTAAGAATAATTATTAATTATTTTTTAAACGAAAATACATAAAAGAAATTTTTTAATTAAAAAAATAATTTTTAGTAAAAATTAATTCGAATTTCTGATTTATATTTTTTAAAAAGAATAATTTTAAAAAAAGGAAAAGTATTTTTTAGTAAAAGCTATTAATTTTAATTTTTAATTAATTAATCGAAAAAAATGCATAAAATATAGGTTAGTTGAGTAAAATGATTTAATCAATTAAAAAATAAAGAAATATTTTCTATAATTAAATTTTAATAAAATATATTTTATTGGATAAAAAGTATTTTTTGTTTATAATTAAACAAATATAAATTTGTCTTAAGAGAGTGTAAGAATATTAATTAATCGATTTAAACTATATAAATCGACTTATTTTATATTTTAAAATAAACGTTTTATTTAAAATGTGAATGAAAAGATATTTTTTTATATGTTCAATAAAAAGTTAAAAATATATATGAAATACATGTTGTTAATAACAGGTCCGGTTTATGGAAGTCAAAATGCTTTGACAGGATTATTATTTGCTAGAAATGCATTCTCTTCTGGAAACAATATTAGTAGTATTTTTTTTTATTGTAATGGAGTCACAAATTTTAATACAAAGTATTCCCCTTCCAAAAATGAATTCAATTTAGTACAAGCTTGGATTGATTTAAATAAAAAATTTAAGGTTAAGCTGAACGTTTGTGAAAGTGCTTCTTTAAGAAGAGGAGTAATAAGCAAAAAAAAAAATAATATTGATAAAGAATTGGTTTATTTTCAGTTAGTTGGATTAATAGAAATTGTTCAGGAAATGAGATATTGTGACCAAATTATTCAATTTTAAAAGAAAAGAGATACTATCTTCAGTAGCATTTATTTTTTCCAATTCCCCCCATGGTGATCATTGTAGTAGAGAGGGGTTAGATTATGTTTTAGCTTCATCATTAATCTTCAAAAAAATTGGATTATTTTTTATTGGAGATGGTGTATTTCAGATATTTAAAGATCAGCAGCCAAAAAAAATTTTTTCAAAAAGTTATATTTCTTTGTTTTTTATTTTATCTGATTACAATTTTTCAGATTTTTTTGTATGTTTAGATTCCTTATCTAGTAGAGGTATTAAAAAAGCATCTAACTTTTTATTAAAAGTACAACTATTAAATAAAAAATGTATTATAAAAAAAATAAACAAATTTGATATTATTTTAAATTTTTAAAAGGAATTTTTAAAATGTTACATACTTTAATGCAGTCTCCTTTTAAAATAGATACAATATTATTATTCAATTTTTTAAAACCTATAGATGATTTTTTAGCATTGCAAGATGGCGTGTTAATTTCCTTAAAGAAAAATTTTTTTTTAAAATTTTTATTAAAATCTAAAGCTAATTTGTATGTTTTAGATTCGGATTTGCAAGCTAGAGGTATATCAAATAGAGTATCTGATCATTTTTTAAAAATTACTTACAGAGATTTTGTTTTTTTAACTAAAATTAATAAAATGCAGATGAATTGGTAATAATTTTTTTAAAAATTAGAAAAATTGTTTTTTTTTAGTGTGAAATTTCATTTCATAATCTTATATTTAATGTTTTTATCATATTAAATATTTTAAAATATTAAAAATGTTCAGAAGGAGTTTTTAATGGCCACAGTAAATCAGTTGGTCCGTAAACCTCGTTTACGAAAAAATATTAAAAGTAATGTTCCAGCTTTAGGTAGTAGTCCTCAAAAAAGAGGAGTATGTACAAAAGTTTACACAACTACACCAAAAAAACCAAATTCAGCACTACGTAAAGTTTGTAGAGTTAGATTAACTAATAATTTTGAAGTAACAGCTTATATAGGAGGAGAAGGACACAATTTACAAGAACATTCAGTAATTTTAATTCGAGGAGGAAGAGTAAAAGATTTACCAGGTGTTCGTTATCATGTTGTAAGAGGAGCATTAGATTGTTCTGGCGTTAAAGATAGAAAAAAAGGTCGATCTAAATATGGAGTAAAGAGAAGTAAAAATTAATTTTTAAAAAAATAAAAAATATTTTTTTATATAAAATATTATTATAAAATAAAGGAATTTTTATGCCACGTCGTAGGATTATAGGAAAACGAAAAATTTTACCGGATCCAAAATTTTCTTCGGAAATTTTAGCTAAATTTATTAATATTTTAATGATTGATGGTAAAAAATCCATTGCGGAAACAATAGTTTATACTGCTTTAGAAAATTTATCAAAGAGGGTAAAAAAAACTGAATTAGAAGCTTTTGATATGGCTTTAGAGAATGTTAAACCTGTAATCGAGGTAAAATCTCGTAGGGTAGGGGGATCTACTTATCAAGTTCCTGTTGAAGTACGTTCAGTTAGAAGAAGTGCTTTAGCGATGAGATGGATAGTAGAATTTTCTAGAAAAAGAAATGATAAATCGATGGCTTTACGTTTATCAAATGAATTATTTGATGCTATTTATAATAAAGGAAATGCAGTTAAAAAACGTGAGGAAGTTCACAAAATGGCAGAAGCAAATAAAGCTTTTGCACATTATCGATGGTAGATTTTTTATATTAATTTAAATTAATCAGTATATATATTTAATAAAATTAACATTTATTTAAATAGAGTTAATGGTTATATGTAACTTTAGAGGAATTTAATGGCTCGTAGAACCCCTATTACACGTTATCGAAATATTGGAATTAGTGCACATATAGATGCTGGAAAAACTACCACTACGGAACGCATTCTTTTTTACACAGGTATAAATCATAAAATAGGTGAGGTTCATGATGGAGCAGCAACAATGGATTGGATGGAGCAAGAGCAGGAAAGAGGAATAACTATAACATCCGCTGCTACTACTACTTTTTGGGCTGGAATGAAAAATCAATTTAAATTACATCGAATAAATATTATTGATACCCCAGGACATGTTGATTTTACTATAGAAGTAGAACGTTCTATGAGAGTTTTAGATGGTGCTGTTATGGTATATTGTGCGGTTGGAGGCGTGCAACCTCAATCGGAAACAGTTTGGAGGCAAGCAAATAAATATCATGTTCCAAGAATTGCTTTTATTAACAAAATGGATCGTATGGGAGCAAATTTTTTTAATGTGTTAAACCAAATGAAAAATCGTCTTAGAATCGATCCAATTCCTTTACAAATTCCAATTGGATCAGAAGAAAATTTTTCAGGTGTTATTGATTTGATTAAAATGCAATCTATTAATTGGAGTGAAGGGGATCAAGGATTAACTTTCAAATATGGAAGTATTCCAGATGATTTAAAAGAAGTTTCTAAAAAATGGAATCATATATTAATAGAAGCTGCTGTTGAAATAGATGAAAATTTAATGGATAAATATTTAAACAATCAAAATTTATCTGAAAAAGAAATTAAAAGAGCATTAAGAAAAAGAAGCTTAAATGATGAAATAGTTTTAGTAACATGCGGATCAGCTTTTAAAAATAAAGGTATTCAAACTTTACTCGATGCAGTAATTGAATATTTACCAGCACCTAGTGATATAAAATTAATTAAAGGTATTAAAGATGAAAATGAAGAAATTGTTAGATTATCAGATGATTCCGAACCTTTTTCTGCTTTGGCATTCAAAATAGCAAATGATCCTTTTGTTGGAAACTTAACATTTTTTAGGGTATATTCCGGAGTAGTTTCTTCTGGAGATACTGTTTTAAATTCTGCAAAATTGCAAAAAGAACGATTTGGTAGAATAGTACAAATGCATGCTAATAAAAGGGAAGAAATTAGAGAAGTATATGCAGGAGATATAGCTGCGGCTATTGGTTTAAAAAATGTTACTACAGGAGATACATTATGCGATTTAAAGAAAGCAATTATTTTGGAAAAAATGGAGTTTCCAGATCCAGTAATATCGATAGCAGTTGAACCTAAGACAAAAGTTGATCAAGAAAAAATGGGAATTTCATTGGGAAGATTAGCAAAAGAAGATCCATCTTTTAGGGTAAGAACAGATGAAGAAACTAACCAAACCATTATAGCTGGAATGGGTGAGTTGCATTTAGAAATTATAATTGACAGAATGAAACGAGAGTTTAATGTTGATGCAAATATTGGAAAACCACAAGTAGCATATAGAGAAACAATTCGAAATGCTGTAAAAGATATAGAAGGTAAACATATTAAACAATCAGGGGGAAGAGGACAATATGGACATGTAGTAATTGAATTGTTTCCATTAAGTTCAGAAGAAAAATTAAATTATAAATTTATAAATGATATAAAGGGAGGTGTAATTCCAGGAGAATACATTTCAGCTATTGATAAAGGAATTCAAGAACAATTAAAATCAGGTCCTTTTGCTGGATATCCTGTCGTAAACGTTGGGATTCGTTTATATTATGGTTCATATCATGATGTAGATTCTTCAGAATTAGCATTTAAGTTAGCAGCTTCTATTGCATTTAAAAAGGCTTTTAAACAAGCAAATCCAGTATTACTTGAACCGGTAATGCAAGTTGAAGTAGAAAGTCCAGAAAATTATATGGGAGATGTTATAGGAGATTTAAATCGAAGAAGAGGAATAATTGAAGGAATGAATAATACAACAATGGGTAAAATTATTCAAGCTAGAGTTCCTTTATCTGAAATGTTTGGATATGCAACTGATTTGCGTTCTCAAACACAAGGGCGAGCTTCTTATTCCATGGAATTTTTTAAATATGTAGAAACTCCATCATCAATTTCTTCTTTAATAATTGAATCTAGGACAACATAATTTTTTTATTTTTTAATTAATACTTTATAAGAAAAAATATAATAGGGAGTTAATTTTTTATGTCTAAAAAAAAGTTTGAACGTTTAAAACCTCATATAAATGTAGGTACTATTGGACATGTTGATCATGGAAAAACAACTTTAACTTCGGCAATTACAACTGTATTGGCTAAAAAATATGGAGGTTCTGCTCGTGCTTTTGATCAAATAGATAATGCACCTGAAGAAAAAGAAAGAGGTATTACTATAAATACTTCTCATGTTGAATATGATACTAAAACTAGACATTATGCACATGTAGATTGTCCAGGACATGCCGATTATATTAAAAATATGATAACAGGTGCTGCTCAAATGGACGGAGCTATATTAGTAGTGGCTGCAACAGATGGACCTATGCCGCAAACTAGAGAACATATTTTATTGGGAAGACAAGTAGGTGTACCGCATATAATTGTATTTCTTAACAAATGTGATATGGTTGATGATGAAGAATTGTTAGAATTAGTTGAAATGGAAGTTAGAGATCTTTTAACACAATATGAATTTCCAGGAGATGATACACCATTCATAAGAGGATCAGCATTAAAAGCATTAGAGGGTGATCCTATCTGGGAATCAAAGATTATTGATTTAGCAAATTGTTTAGATACTTATATTCCTGAACCTAAAAGATCAATTGAACAACCTTTTTTATTACCGATTGAAGACGTTTTTTCAATTTCAGGAAGAGGTACCGTAGTAACAGGAAGAGTAGAAACAGGAATAATTAAAGTAGGCGAAGAAGTTGAAATAGTTGGTATAAAACCAACTACAAAAACAATTTGTACTGGAGTTGAAATGTTTCGAAAACTTCTAGATGAAGGTAGAGCAGGAGAAAATGTAGGTATTCTTCTTCGAGGAACCAAACGAGATGAAATCGAACGAGGACAAGTTTTAGCAAAACCTAACACTATTCATCCTCATACTAAATTTGAGTCTGAAGTATATGTTTTATCAAAGGAAGAAGGAGGTAGACATACACCTTTTTTTAAGGGTTATCGACCTCAATTTTATTTTAGAACAACAGATGTAACTGGTTTTATAGAATTATCTGAAGGAATAGAAATGGTTATGCCAGGAGATAATATAAAAATTGTTGTTACTTTAATTCATCCTATAGCTATGGCTAAAGGATTGCGTTTTGCTATACGAGAGGGTGGAAAAACTGTTGGAGCAGGAGTTGTAACAAAAGTAATTAGTTAATAGTTTATTATTATTATTAATTTTTGATACAATGAAAAGTCAGGAAAAGATATTTACTTAAAATCTTTTCTTGATGATTTTCATCAAATATTTTTTAAAATAAGTGTTAAAAATATTAATAGTTTTAATTTATCGGCAAAAAATCTATAATATTATAATATTCTAAAAAAAAGTTTTAAACTTTTTGTTGATGCAATTTTTTTTGTTAAAATATTAAATATTTTAAAGATCTTAAAGTTCAAAGGTAATACCTTCATTTAGATATATATTTATTATTTAAAAGATATTTTTTGAAAGATTAATTTTTTACTTAAAAATAAAATATTTTTAAAAGTTTGTATAAAAAAAATAAGATTATTCATAATAAACCGTTAAGCTCACTTATGTAAGTAAGTTGAGAATAGCATTTTTTTAGTAGTATATAATTGGAGTCCTGTTCTAATGGAGAACCAAAGAATTCGTATTCGTCTTAAAGCTTTTGATCATCGCTTAATTGATCAATCAACTGCTGAAATTGTTGAAACCGCTAAGAGAACTGGAGCTCAAGTTCGAGGTCCAATTCCATTACCTACTCATAAAGAACGATTTACTATTTTAGTTTCTCCTCATGTTAATAAAGATGCTCGTGATCAATACGAAATTAGAACACATAAAAGATTGATAGACATAGTTGAGCCTACTGAAAAAACTGTTGACGCATTGATGCGTTTGGATCTTGCTGCAGGAGTAGATGTTCAAATTAGTTTAGGTTAATTAACTTCTTGAATTATTAAGAGGAATTAAAATAAAATGATAGGTTTAGTAGGAAGAAAGGTCGGTATGACTCGTATTTTTAGCGAAGATGGTCGATCTATTCCTGTTACGGTAATAGAAGTTAAAAAAAATTTTATTACTCAAATAAAATATGAAAAAAGAGATTCTTATAATGCTATTCAGGTTACTACTGGAACAAAGAAAAGTAGTAAATTAACAAAATCTGAAATAGGAAATTTTATTTCTTCTGGTGTTAAAGCTGGTCGAGGATTGTGGGAGTTTAGGACAGAAAAAAACGTATCCTATAAAATAGGAGAATTTTTTACTGCAGAAATATTAAAAAATGTTTCTAAAGTTGACATTACAGGATATTCGAAAGGTAAAGGATTTACAGGTACTATAAAGAGATGGAATTTTCGAATGCAAGATGCATCACATGGAAATTCTTTGTCACATCGAGCACCTGGTTCAATTGGTCAAAATCAAACTCCTGGAAGGGTTTTTAAAGGAAAAAAAATGGCAGGACATTCGGGAGATCATCGAACAACAATACAATCATTAAAAATTATAAAGATTGATGAAAAAGAAAATTTAATTTTAATTAAAGGTTCTGTTCCAGGTTCAATAGGAAGTGATCTTATTATAAAACCGGCAGTTAAGGAAAAAAGAAGAGTATAATCGATGGAATTATTATTGCAAGACAATAAAGAAATAATAGTTATTTCGGATAAAGTATTTAATGTTCCTTATAATGAATCTTTAATACATCAAATTGTTACTTCGTACAATACAATGAAAAGGAAAGGTTCAAAAGCACAAAAGAACAGATCAGAGGTTTCTGGTTCTGGTAAAAAACCTTGGCGTCAAAAAGGAACAGGTAGGGCTAGAGCAGGTTCTTTAAGAAGTCCTATTTGGCGTTCAGGAGGAGTTACTTTTGCAGCTAAGCCTAAAGAATATTTTAGAAAAGTTAATAAAAAGATGTATAAAGGAGCTTTAAAAATTATTTTTTCTGAATTAATTAGAACAAGAAAAATAATTGTATTTAAAAAATTTTCAATAAAATCTACAAAAACTAGTTTATTAGTAAAAAAACTTAATAAATTAAAAATAGATAAAGCATTAATATTATTAGATAAATTAGATGAAAAACTTTTTTTAGCTTCAAGAAATTTACACAAAGTCAATGTCATTCATGTAAAAGATATTAATCCTGTTGATTTAATTCGATTTAAACAACTTGTAATTACCGAAAAAGCATTAAAAGTTGTAGAGGAATTATTTTAATGATTAATGAAAGTAGATTATTTAAAATATTACTAGGTCCGCATATTTCTGAAAAATCAACAATACTTATTGAAAATAACAATACTGTTGTTTTAAGAGTATTGAGAAATTCGAGTAAATATGAAATTAAAAAGGCAATTAAAAAAATATTTAATATTGAAGTAAATTCAATTAAAACTTTGTTAATTAAAGGGAAAAAAAAACGTCGAGGAAATAAAATAAGTTATTCTTCTAATTGGAAAAAAGCTTATGTTACTTTAAAAAAAGGACAAGATATAAACTTCATGGGTAGTGTTGAATAATAAAAAATAAGTAGAGGAATAAAATGCAATGTCGATAGTCAAATGCAAACCAACATCTCCTGGTCGTAGACATGTGATTAAAGTTATTAATTCAAATTTATATAAAGGAAAGCCGTATTTTTCGTTGTTGAGAAGAAAGAAAAAGACAGGTGGAAGAAATAATAACGGTCGAATTACTACTCGACATATTGGTGGAGGGCATAAAAAATTATATCGAATAATTGATTTTAAAAGAAAAAAAGATGGTGTTTTAGGAAAAATAGAACGATTGGAGTATGATCCTAATCGTTCAGCACATATAGCATTAGTTCTTTATTCAGATGGATCTAGAAATTACATTCTTGCTCCAAAGAATATAAAAGTAGGGGATGTAGTTAATTCTGGTTTAAAAGTAGATATAAAAATTGGAAATTCTTTGCCAATGAGTAACATTCCTATCGGAACTATAATTCATAATGTAGAGATGAAGCCGGGTAAAGGAGGACAGATTGCTCGTTCAGCTGGAAATTTTGTTCAATTAGTTGCTAGGGATGAATTTTATGTAACCTTACGTTTAAAATCAGGAGAAATTCGAAAAATATTATCCAAATGTAGGGCAACTATTGGAGAAGTCGGAAATTCTGAAAATATGTTGAAAGCATTAGGAAAAGCAGGGGCTTCTAGATGGAGAGGAATTAGACCAACAGTTAGAGGGACTGCTATGAATCCTGTAGATCATCCTCATGGTGGAGGAGAAGGAAGAAATTTTGGAAAACATCCAGTAAGTCCTTGGGGTTTACAAACAAAGGGCAAAAAAACCAGAAGAAATAAACGAACTAATAAATATATTATTCATAGTAGAAAAAAATAAAAAAATGGAGTTAAAATAATGCCGCGTTCCCTTAAAAAGGGTCCTTTTATAGATTCTAGTTTATTTAAAAAAGTAGAACTCTCTTTAAAAAATAAAGATAAAAAGCCCATTCGTACATGGTCTAGAAGATCAACAATTTTTCCAAATATGATTGGGTTAACTATTTCTGTGCACAATGGTAGACAGCACATACCAATATTTATTACTGAAGAAATGGTTGGACATAAATTAGGAGAATTTTCTTTAACAAGAACTTATAAAGGACATACTGCTGATAAAAAAGTAAAGAAAAAATAAAAATATGAGGTTTTAAATGGAAATTATAGCTAAGCATTATAAAGCAAATGCTTCTCCACAGAAAGTAAGATTAATTGCTGATTTAATAAGAGGGAAAAAAGTTTTAAAAGCATTAGAAATACTCACATATAGCAAAAAAAAATCAGCTAATTTAGTCAAAAAGGTTCTTTCTTCTGCTATATCTAATGCGGAACATAATAATGGTGAAGATATAGATAATTTAAAAATTAAAAAAATATTTATCGATGAAGGTCCAACTACAAAAAGAATGATGCCTCGAGCTAAAGGTCGAGCAGATCGAATTTTGAAACGAACTAGTCATATCGTAGTAGTTGTATCTAATCTCTAAAATTGGAGATAAATAATGGGTCAGAAAGTACATCCTAATGGAATGCGATTAGGAATTGTTAAATCTTGGAACTCCGTTTGGTTTTCTGATAGCAAAAATTTTGCTAATAATTTAGAAAGTGATTTTAAGGTTAGATCTTTTTTAGTTAAAAAGTTAATTAAAGCTTCTGTTTCAAGAATTGTTATAGAAAGACCTTCGAAAAGTATTCGAATAACTATTCATACTGCTCGTCCTGGAATTGTTATTGGAAAAAAAGGAGAAGATGTGGAGAAATTACGTATTGTAATTTCAAAAATAGCGGGAGTTCCTGCTCAAATTAATATTTCAGAAATTAGGAAACCTGAATTAGATGCAAAATTAGTAGCAGAAAACATTAGTTCTCAGTTAGAAAGAAGAATTATGTTTAGAAGAGTTATGAAAAGAGCTGTTCAAAATTCTATTCGTCAAGGTGCAAAAGGAATTAAAGTAGAAATAAGTGGTAGATTAGGTGGCTCTGAAATAGCTAGAAGAGAATGGTATCGAGAAGGCAGAGTTCCTTTACACACTCTTCGTGCTGATATTGAATATAATACTTCAGAAGCTCATACCACATATGGAGTAATAGGAATTAAAGTTTGGATTTTTAAAGGTGAAATTTTGGGAGGTATGCCGTTAAACATTTCAGTTGAAAGAAATAAAAAAAATTTTTCTAAAATAAAAAAACAAAGTAGAAAAAATAGAAAATAAGGGAAAATTTTTATGTTACAACCTAAGAGAACAAAATTTAGAAAAATGCATAAAGGCCGAAATCGAGGGTTAGTTACAAATGAAAAAGTTCATTTTGGAACATTTGGTTTAAAAGCAACAACTAGAGGTCGTTTAAAAGCGCGTGAAATTGAAGCTGCAAGAAGAGTGATAACTCGGTTTATTAAACGACAGGGTAAAATTTGGATAAGAATTTTCCCTGATAAACCTATTACTCAAAAACCATTAGAAGTTAGAATGGGAAAGGGAAAAGGAAATGTAGAATATTGGGTTGCTTTGGTTCAACCTGGAAAAATTTTGTATGAAATAGAAGGTGTTTCTGAAGAAATTTCAAAAGAAGCATTCAAGTTAGCAGGTGCAAAATTATCTATCAAAACTACTTTTGTAACTAGAATGGAGATGTAATGAAAGTAAAAGGATTCAAAGAGAATAGTATTGAAGAGCTTAAAATTGAATTATCAGAATTGTTAAGAGAGCAATTTAATTTAAGAGTTCAATTTTCTAGTAAAAAATTACAAAAAGTTCATTTATTAAAAGAAAGTAGAAAAAAGATAGCTCGTGTTAAAACATTTTTGCATGGAAAAATACGAGGTAAATTATGATCTCTAAGTCTAAAATTTTAAAGGGATGTGTAATTAGTAATAAGATGAATAAAACAATAGTAGTTGTCATTGAACGAATTATTAAACATCCTTTATATAAAAAATTCATTAAAAAAACTACTAAACTTCATGTTCATGATAAAAAAGATGAATGTTTAATAGGAGATATAGTAGAAATTCAGGAATGTAAACCTATTTCTAAAACTAAAAATTGGATATTAATAAATATAGTGAAAAGAATAGATACGTAAAATTTCTTTTATGCATAAAATGAAGAAAACATGAAAAATTGTATATAATTATTCATGTTTTCTAATGAAATTTTATTTTAAAAAATATATTTTTTTTTTAATTTAATAATTAAGGAAAGTATTATGATTCAGGAACAAAGTGTGCTTACTGTAGCAGATAATTCAGGAGCAAGATCGGCTATGTGTATCAAAGTTCTTGGAGGATCAAATCGAAAATATGCTTGTATTGGGGACGTTATTAAGGTGACTATTAAAGAAGCTATTCCTAGAGGAAAAGTTAAAAAAGGAGAAGTACTTAAAGCTGTAATAGTACGAACAAAAAAAGGAATACGTCGTTTGGATGGATCTATTATTCGGTTTGATAGTAATGCATGTGTTATATTAAACAATAGCGAGCAACCTGTAGGAACAAGAATATTTGGTCCAGTTACAAGAGAATTAAGAAATGAAAAATTTATGAAAATTATTTCATTAGCACCGGAAGTATTATAGGAGTGATTTATTTATGGTAACAAAAATACATTGTAACGATAAAGTAATTGTAATTTGCGGAAAAGATAAAGGAAAAATAGGTATTGTTAAAAAAATAATTAAAAAGAAAAGAGTAATTGTTTCAGGTGTTAACATTATTAAAAAACATCAAAAACCAATACCTTCTCAAAATGTAAATGGCGGAATTATAAAAAAAGAATCAACGATTCATATTTCTAATATAGCTTTTTTAAATCCTATAACTAATAAACCTGATAGAATTGGATTTAAATTTGAAAAGGGAAAGAAAATTAGATTTTTAAAGTCTAATAATCATATTATTGTATGAAAATTTAAGGAATAAAAATATGGTAAAAATTTATGATTTTTATAAAACTAAGGTAATATCAACAATAATGAAAAAGTTAGATTTACGTTCAGTCATGGAGGTTCCTAGAATTGTTAAAATAACTTTAAATATGGGAGTTGGTTCTGCGGTAAATGATAAAAAAATACTAGATTTTGCAATATCGGATTTAACAGCTATTTCAGGTCAAAAACCATTAATTACAAAAGCTAAAAAATCAATATCTACTTTTAAAATTAGAAAGGGATATCCTATAGGATGCAAAGTTACTTTAAGAGGAAAAAGAAAATGGGACTTTTTAGATCGATTAATAACAATTGTGATTCCTCGTATTCGAGATTTTAGAGGATTATCTAAAAAATCATTTGATGGAAAAGGTAATTATAGCATAGGGGTTCGAGAACAAATTATTTTTCCAGAAATTAATTATGATAAAATAGATCGTGTTCGAGGGTTAGATATTACTATTACAACAACAGCATGTACTGATAAAGAAGGATTTTTGTTATTAGAAGCTTTCAATTTTCCTTTTAAACAATAAAAACTAACAAAAGGTTTATTAACAAATGGCTAAGCAATCTATGAAAGAAAGAGAAAAAAAAAGAGTAAAATTAGCTAATAAATTTTTTAAAAAAAGAAAAGAATTAAAGAAAAAGATTATTGATTCAAATTTATCTTCTGAAATTCGATGGAAATCGATGTTAGATTTACAAAAATTACCTAGAGATTCCAGTTTTTCAAGACAAAGGAATCGTTGTCGACAAACGGGTAGACCCCATGGATTTTTAAGAAAATTTGGATTAAGTCGTATTAAGTTAAGAGAAGCTGCAATGCGAGGAGAAATTCCAGGTCTTAAGAAAGCTAGTTGGTAAATATTAAAATTTATTTTTTAAGGAGAATCTTATGAGTATGCAAGATCCTATATCAGACATGTTAACTCGAATTCGAAACGGACAATTAGCAAATAAGCTTTTTGTTAACATGCCTTCTTCTAAATTAAAAATAGCTATTAGTTCTGTTTTAAAAGAAGAAGGATATATAGTTAATTACATGGTTGAAAAAAATTTAAAATCAACTTTAAAAATTTTTTTAAAATACTTTAAAGGAAAATCTGTAATAGAAAAAATACAAAGGATTAGTAAACCTAGTTTACGAATTTATAAAAAAAAATATGATCTTCCAAAAGTTATGGGTGGTTTAGGAATAGCTATTATTTCTACTTCAAAAGGTGTTCTAACAGATAAAATAGCTCGAGAAAAAGGCTTAGGTGGTGAAGTTATTTGTCATGTGACTTAATAGATTAAAAATCTATAATAGGAGAAAAAATGTCTCGTGTTGCTAAACGTCCAATATTAATTCCTGAAGGAGTTAAAATATCTTTTGATAAAAAAAAATTTTTAGTTAAAGGAAAACTTGGAATTTTAATTTATGATATAAATGATAATGTTCAAATAAATTATAAAAATAATAAAATTTCATTTAAAATAAAAAAAAAATGCAATGCTAATGATTCCTGGGTTCAAGCTGGTACAGCAAGATCATTGATTAATTCTATGATTATAGGTGTTAGTCAAGGATATGAAAAAAAGTTACAACTAATTGGTGTAGGATATCGAGTATCATTAGTTCAAAATAATATTATCAAAATGTTTTTGGGGTATTCTCATCCTATAGAATATTCAGCACCTGATGAAGTTCAGGTTATAGTTCCCTCTCAAACTGAAATTTTATTAAAAAGTTCTAACAAACAATTAATAGGACAAGTAGCAGCAAATATAAGATCTTTTCGTCCCCCTGAACCATATAAAGGAAAAGGAATAAGATATGCTGATGAAATAGTCCGTATTAAAGAGGCTAAAAAAAAGTAAAATGATTTTTTTTAAAAGAAAAAAAATTTCGAGAATGCGTCGTGCTGCTAAAACTCGATCTAAATTAAAGTCATTGGGTTTAATTTGTTTAGTGGTGCATAGAACTTCTCGACATATTTATGCTCAAATTATTTCAAAAGTTGATGCTACAACTTTAGTAGTAGCATCTACACTTGAAAAAAATATTTCTGTTGATTTAAATGGAAAAACTGGTAATAAAGAAGCAGCTAGTTTAGTAGGAAAAGAAATTGCTGAACGGGCGTTGAATAAGGGTATTAAAAAAGTATCATTTGATCGTTCAGGTTTTAAATATCATGGAAGAATTAAATCTCTAGCTGAATCAGCTCGAAAATTTGGTCTTCAGTTTTAAGGTAAAATAATAAAATGATAAATATCGATAAACAAATCAACCATGATTTACAAGAAAAATTAATTTCCGTAAATCGAGTATCTAAAACTGTAAAAGGTGGAAGAATATTTTCTTTCACAGCATTGACTGTAGTTGGAAATGGAAAAGGTCGGGTAGGATTTGGTTATGGAAAAGCAAGAGAGGTACCTTCTGCAATTCAAAAGGCTATGGAAAAAGCAAGACGCAATATGATAAACATTACTCTTAATAAAAAAACTTTACAGTATTCAGTAAAAGGAATGCATACAGGATCCATCATATTTATGAAACCAGCTTCGGAAGGTACAGGAATTATTGCTGGGGGTGCTATGAGAGCCGTTTTGGAAGTAGCGGGTATACATAATGTACTAGCAAAAACATATGGATCTACTAACCCTATTAATGTTGTACGAGCAACAATAAACGCTTTGAAAAATATACAATCTCCTTTAATGATTGCAGAGAAAAGAAATAAGTCTGTTAAAGATATTATTTAATAATATGAAAAAAATAAAAATAACTCAAATAAAAAGTATCATAGGTAGAATTCCTTCGCATAGGGCTACATTAAAAGGTTTAGGCCTTCGTCGTATTAGAAGTGTTGTTTTTCGGAAAAATACTCCTTCGATTCAAGGAATGATTAAAAAAATATCATATTTGTTACATATAGAAGAGGTTTAGTTAATGGAACTTAATACATTATCTCCTAAATTAGGATCTAGAAAAAATAAAAAAAGGTTAGGTAGAGGAATAGGATCTGGATTTGGAAAAACCTCTGGAAGAGGACATAAAGGACAAAAATCTAGATCTGGTTCTAGTATACGTAGAGGTTTTGAAGGGGGACAAATGCCTTTGTATAGAAGGCTTCCTAAATTTGGTTTTACATCAAGAAAAAAAAAATTGCAAAAAGAAGTTCGTTTATCTGATTTAGAACATTTATCTAAAAATATCATTGATTTAAATTTGTTAAAGAGTAAAAAAATTATTAAAAATAAAATAAAATATGTAAAAATTATTTCTTCAGGAAAATTAAATAATCTTTTAAAAATAAAAGGTTTGGGCATCACAAAAGGTGCTCTTTCTATCGTTAAATCTTTAGGTGGTCAAGTCGAGGAATAGTTAGTAAATAATGGTAAAAAAAATAAAATCAAGTTCTATTAAAATGAATAATGGAATTTTGGAATTAAAAAAAAGAATTTTATTTGTTATAATATCATTGATTATTTTTAGGATTGGTTCTTTTATTTCGATTCCGGGTATTAATACTTTAATGTTATCGAAAATATTGATAGAACATAAAGGTACCATTATTGATATGTTTAATACATTTTCAGGGGGTTCTTTAGGTCGTGCTTCTATTTTTTCTTTAGGTATAATGCCATATATTTCAGGATCTATAATAGTTCAATTATTAACTTTATCTAATAAAAAATTAGCAGAAATAAAAAAAGATGGAGAAATAGGAAAAAAAAAGATTAATCAATACGTTCGGTACGTAACGTTAATAATAGCAATAGCGCAAGCTGTTAGCTTGGCAATAACTTTACCTAAAATTCCTGGGATGTATCGATTAATAACTCATTTTAATTTTTCTTTTTATGTAACAACAGTAGTTAGTTTAGTTACAGGAACTATTTTCTTGATGTGGTTAGGTGAGTTAATTACCAATAGGGGTATAGGAAATGGAATATCTTTAATTATTTTTACAGGTATTGTGGCTAGTTTTCCTTCAACCGTAGTTCTATTATTTCAACAGATAAAAAAAGATTTTTTACATGAGATATTAATATTGTTAATTATTGTTCTATCCTTTTTAGTTACGTATTTAGTGGCATTTATGGAACAAAGTCAAAGAAAAATAGTAGTGCATTATCCTCGCCGTCAAAAAGGTCGAAGAATGTATATTTCTCAAAGCAGTCATCTTCCGTTAAAAATTAATATGGCGGGTGTTATTCCTGCAATATTTGCTTCTAGTATTATTTTGTTTCCTACAACAATTGCATCTTGGTTTCAATTATATAACTCAAAATGTTTTTGGTTAAAAAAAATGTTATCTTTTTTACAACCTAATCATTTTTTTTACATAGTTTTGTATTCCATAGCAATTATTTTTTTCTGTTTTTTTTATACAGGACTTGTTTTTAATCCTAAGGAAACAGCAGAAAACTTAAAAAAATCTGGGGCATTTATATCAGGAATTCGACCAGGGGAACAAACGGCAAGATATATTAATAGAATTAATGTTCGTTTGACATTAATAGGTTCTATATATATTACCTTTATTTGTTTAGTTCCTGAATTTATGAAAAGTTTATTTAAATTTCCTTTTAATTTTGGAGGTACTTCATTATTGATTATAGTAGTAGTTATTATGGATTTTATTTCACAAATTCAAACTATAATTATGTCTACGCATTACGATTTAGCATTAAAAAAAGCTAATTTTTATTTTAAAAAATAGCATTTAATTAAAAAAATGGAAAAATTTTTATGAAAGTAAGAACTTCTGTTCAGAAATTATGTAGAAATTGTAAAATAGTTCGAAGAAAAAATGTTGTTAAAGTTATTTGTGCTAATGATCCAAAACATAAACAACGTCAAGGATAATATTTTGATTTTTAAAATATAAATTTTAATTTTTAAATGATAGCTCTAATTTTTAAAATATTTTTGTAAAATATAAAGTTTAAAATTAAATAATTTATAGGAGAATAAAATGGCTCGTATAGCAGGTATTAACATTCCTGATAATAAGCATGTGGTTATTTCGTTAAGTAAAATATATGGAATAGGAAAAACTCGAGCTTTTAATATTTGTTTTAAGTTAAAAATACCAAAGAATACAAAAATTAAAAATTTGTCGGAAAAACAAATAGAATTATTACGAGAAGTTGTATCTAAATTTGTTGTAGAAGGAGATTTAAGGAGGGAGGTAACTTTAAATATTAAACGTTTGATGGATCTTGGTTGTTATAGAGGTAATCGTCATAAAAAAAGTTTGCCAGTAAGGGGACAACGAACCAAGACCAACGCAAGAACAAGAAAAGGACCTAGAAAACCAATTCGAAAATAATTAAAAGGTGAAAAAAATGGCTAAAATGCCTATTCGTACTAAAAAAAAAGTGAAAAAACAAATTTTAGATGGTGTTGCACACATTCATGCCTCATTTAATAATACTATAGTTACTATTACAGATCGACAAGGTAACACTTTAGGTTGGGCAACTTCAGGAGGCTCGGGATTTAGAGGATCTAGAAAATCTACTCCATTTGCTGCGCAAGTAGCTGCAGAAAAATGTGCTGAATTGGTTAAAGAGTATGGTATTAAAAATTTAGAAGTGATGGTAAAAGGACCAGGGCCTGGAAGAGAATCTACTATTAGGGCTTTGAATGCTTCTGGTTTTAGAATTACTAACATTACTGATGTTACTCCTATTCCTCATAACGGTTGTCGTCCACCTAAGAAAAGAAGAGTTTAATTGTTTATTTTTTTGGAGATAAATTAAAGTGGCTAAGTATTTAGGACCAAAATTGAAACTATGTAGAAGAGAAGGAACTGATTTATTTTTAAAATCAGGGTGTCGTTCTATAGAATCAAAATGCAAAATAGATCAGCTTCCAGGGCAGCATGGAAGTAGAAAACAACGATTATCTGATTATGGTATTCAATTGCGAGAAAAACAAAAGGTAAGAAGATTATATGGAATGTTAGAACATCAATTTAAAAATTATTATAAAATAGCTTCTAAATTGAAAGGAAATACTGGAGAAAATTTATTGAAGCTTTTAGAAAGCAGATTAGATAATGTAGTATATCGAATGGGATTTGGAGCTACTCGGTTAGAAGCAAGGCAACTCATTACACATAAATCAGTGATGGTTAACAACCATATTTTAAATATTCCTTCTTATAAAGTTAAAGTTAATGACATAATAGAAATTAAATCAAAATGCAAAAATCAATTTCGAATCAAAGCAGCTCTTGAATTATGCGAACAAAGAGAAAAAGCTAGTTGGTTGGAAGTAGATAGTAAACAAATGACCGGTATTTTTAAAAGATTTCCAGATAGGTCTGATTTATCTGCAGAAATTAATGAACATTTAATTGTTGAGTTATATTCTAAATAATATTCTATATAGAATAGAGGAGTATCATGCAGAATACTATTCTAAATTTTTTGAAACCACGTTTAGTTGAAGTAAAACAAATTAGTTCAACTTGTTCTCGAGTCGTACTTGAACCCTTGGAAAGAGGATTTGGGCATACATTGGGAAATGCACTTCGTAGAATTTTATTATCTTCTATGCCAGGTTGTGCTATTACAGAAGTAGAAATTGACGGTATACTTCATGAGTATAGCACTAAGGAAGGGATTCAAGAAGATATACTTGAGATTTTGTTAAACTTAAAAGAAATTTCTATTAAAATATTTGGAAAAGATGAAGCGATTATTCATTTGAATTCTTCTGGTGTATGTTTAGTTACTGCTGGAGATATTATACATGGAGAAGATGTAGAGATAGTTCGACCTAATCAAAAAATTTGTAATCTAACTGATGAAAAATCATTTATTAAAATGAAAATGAAAGTTGAAAGAGGAAGAGGTTACGTTCCTGCAGCTTCTAGAATAAAATTAGATTCCGAAAATCATTTATTGGGGAAATTAGTGTTAGATGCTTGTTATAGTCCTATTAAAAGAATGGTTTATAATGTTGAATCAGCTCGAGTAGAGCAAAGAACAGATTTAGACAAATTAGTAATAGAATTAGAAACTAATGGTTCTATAGATCCTGAAGAAGCTATACGAAGGGCTTCAACCATTTTAGCTGAACAGTTAGAAGCATTTATTGATTTAAAAAATGTGCATGAAACTGAAATAAAAGAAGAAAAACCAGATTTTGATCCAATATTATTAAGACCAGTAGATGATTTAGAATTAACAGTAAGATCTGCTAATTGTCTTAAAGCAGAAAAAATTCATTTTATAGGAGATTTAGTTCAAAAAACAGAAGTAGAGTTATTAAAAACTCCTAATTTAGGTAAAAAATCATTAACAGAAATTAAGGATGTTTTGGCTTCTAGACATTTTTCTTTAGGTATGCGTTTAGAAAATTGGCCTCCAAAAAGTATAAAAGAAGAATAATTTTCTATAAAGTATTTTTTTTTAAGGATAGGAATATGAGACATAGAAAAATTGGTCGTAAATTCAACAGAAAAAGAAGTCACGTTCAGTCGATGTTTAAAAATATGGCTTGTTCTTTATTTCTTCATGAATCTATCAAAACAACTTTGTTTAAAGCAAAAGAATTGCGAAGAATAGTAGAACCAATTATTACTATAGCTAAAATTGATTCAGTTTCAAATCGTCGTTTAATTTTTTCTAAGATAAGGAATGCTAAAATAGTAGCTAAGCTATTTACTATAATAGGACCTCATTTTAATTCTAGATTAGGAGGTTATATAAGAGTCTTAAAATGTGGTTTTAGGTTAGGAGATAATACAAAGATGGCATACGTAGAGTTAGTTGATAGGTTAAATGACAACAAAAGTAAAAAAATGTTGAAAATAAAAAAATAAGTTTAAAATTTTTTAATTATTTTTTAAATTGTTAATGAATGTAAAGAACAGAAAATAAATAAACCCTATTTACATATTTTAATAGTAGGGTTTTAAAAAAAAATGAAAATTAATAGTTTTTTATTTTATGAAATTTTATTTTGTTTTGAAAAATAATTTTTATTAGAATTTATGAGATCTTTAACACTAATAACTTTTTTTCCAGGAAATTGAATTTTTTCTATATTTAGTATTTCTTTATTCGTATTTATTTGAATACCTTTGGAATTAACTTCTAAAATAGTTCCTATTGGAAGTACACTAGTAGAGTTAATTTTTTTTGCTTTCCATACTTTTATGATTGTTTCTTTAAATTTAAAGAATGTTATAGGCCAAGGATTAAAGGCTCTAATTTTTCTTTCTAATTTTAAAGCAGACTTATTCCATTTTAATAAGGCATCTTTTTTATTAATTTTTTTTGAATATGTAGCATATTTATTATTTTGAGTTTTTTGAATTAATGTGCCAAAAAAAATTTTTTTTAGAATTTTTTTTAAAAGTTTAATACCAATAAACTGAAGTTTTTTAGATAAAGAATACGTAGTTTCATTTTTTGAAATAATGCAGGATTTTGATAAAAGAATATTTCCGTTATCTATTTTTTCATTAATTTGAATAAGGCTAACACCAGTTATTTTATCTCCTTTTAAAATTGCTGATTGGATAGGAGTGGCTCCTCTCCAACGAGGAAGTAAAGATGGATGTACATTTATACATCCTTTTTTAAATAAATTTATTATTTTTTTAGGAAAAATATATCCATATGAAATAACAATCATTATATCAGCATGATAATCACGTAAAGTACAAAATGTTTTTTTTTCTTGTAAAGAATTTGGTTGTAAAATAGGTATAGATCTTTTTAAAGCGATTTTTTTTACAGGAGAAAAAGTTAATTTTTTTCCTCTTCCTGAAAAGCTATCTGGTTTAGTTAATACAAGAACTATTTTATAACCGGAATTTAACAGTGCTATAAGATGCATAGCAGAAAATTCGGAAGTTCCGGAAAAAATTATATTCATAGAATTTGTTTTTTTTTTCATAAATAATATTTTTTTTTATTTTTTAATTTTGTTAAAGGTAATCAATGATTAATTTTCCTTTTAAATGATCAATTTCATGTTGAATACAGATAGAAAGTAAAGATTTAGCTGTAAAAATTGCTTTTTGACCTTTTAGATTTAATCCTTTAACTTTTATTTTTTCATATCTTGGGACAAAAATTTTTCTTTTAGGAATAGAAAGACAACCTTCTTCAATGCTAGAAGAACCAGATTTTTTCATTATTTTTGGATTTATTAATGCAAATGGATTACAAATGTTATCTATTTTACCTATTACAATAATTTGTAAATTAATATTAATTTGAGTAGCAGCTAAACCAATTCCTTCATTATGAATCATGGTTTTGAACATATTATCTATAATTTTTTTTATTTTTTCACTGATTTTTTTTATTGGTTTTGCCTTTTTTCGTAATCTTTTATCAGGATATTGTAATATTTTCATATTTAAAGTATATATGCTACATGTTTATATTAATTATGCAAATAGTTTAAAGCATTTTTTTTTAATATTAAATATTTTTACTGATTTTTTATTAATTAATTTAAAAGTTTTTTTAAAACATTAATTAATATTTAATAAAATTTAGATTTTGTATTTAATGAATAAAAAAAGTTAAAAAATATTTTGAATATTATTTTTTTAAAGAAAGATAAAAAACATTTTAATAATTAATAATAAAAATTATAATTTTAATATTTTGGGAGATTCGTATGGAATTAGATAAATTTAAACATTTTTCGGTTTTTGGTAATCCCATAGAACATACACTATCACCCAAAATACATTCATTATTTTCTAAGCAAACTAATATTCCTTGTTCGTATACAGCTGTTAAAGTTCCACTAAATGAATTTAGTAATAGAATTAACTCTTTTTTTAATACAATAGGAGATGGAGCTAATGTTACTTTACCCTTTAAAGAAGAAGCATATTGTTTTTCTGACATATTAACTAATAGAGCTAAGTTAACAAAATCAGTAAATACATTAAAAAAAGTAAAAGATGAAAAAATTTTAGGTGATAATACAGATGGTATAGGATTTTTATATGATTTAAATCGATTAGGTTTTCTTAAAAAAAACAATAAGATCCTATTAATAGGAGCAGGAGGTGCTGCAAGAGGGTTATTACCATCAATTTTATCAAAAAATAATGAAGTTTTCATTTATAATCGAACTTATGAACGGGCTAAAAAATTAGCAGAAGAATTTAGATATTTAGGGAAAATTCAGGAAGTTGGATATAAAGATTTATCAGCTATTAAGGCTGGTTTAATTATTCATGCTACTTCGTATTTTTTTAGTAAGGAAAAATTGATTTTACCTTCTTCATTAATTCATCAAAATGTTAGTTGTTATGATTTATCGTACGTAAAAAATAGTCAGACTACTCCTTTCTTAAATTGGTGTAAAAAATTGGGAGCAATGAACTTAGCTAATGGAATTGGAATGCTAATTAGTCAAGCGGCTTATTCATTTTTACTTTGGAATAATATTCTACCAGATATTGAAAAGATTTTTGCTGAATTATAAATATTTTTATTTTTGTTAAATTTTAAATTTGATTTTTGAAATTAAAATGTAAAAAAACTTGACTCTTTTTTTTACTAAGGTAAGATAACTAACTTAATAATTGTGATTTTTGAGTTAATTATTAAAGAAAGATTGAATTCTTTTTTTATTAGTCTCTTTCGTCTAGTGGTTAGGACATCGCCCTTTCACGGCGGCAACAGGGGTTCAAATCCCCTAGGAGACATTTTTTATGTTTAATTTTTTTTAAAATAAATTTGTATATTTTATAAAAATAGTGTAGGATTGTAACGAGTTAGTAGTTGTTTTGCAATTTAGTTCTTTTAAAATTCGGTATAATTAAAACATCTTTGGTGTTACAAGATTAAGTAATTAAGCGTATACGGTGGATGCCTTGGCAATCAGAGGCGATGAAGGACGTGCTAATCTGCGAAAAGCGTCGGTAAGTTGATATGAAACGTTATAACCGTCGATATCCGAATGGGGAAACCTAACATCTTAGAGATGTTATTGTTAATTGAATTCATAGATTAACAATGCAAACCAAGGGAACTGAAACATCTAAGTACCTTGAGGAAAAGAAATCAACCGAGATTCCCTTAGTAGTGGCGAGCGAAACGGGAACAGCCCAGAGTAAAAATAATAAATTAATTTTTAATAGAATGTTTTTGGAAAAAACAGCGATACAAGGTGATAGCCCTGTATATGAAAAAAATTAAATTATTAACTCGATAAGTAAAGCGGGACACGAGAAATCCTGTTTGAATACGGGGGGACCATCCTCCAAGGCTAAATACTCCTGATTGACCGATAGTGAACTAGTACCGTAAGGGAAAGGCGAAAAGAACCCCGGTTAGGGGAGTGAAATAGATCCTGAAACCGTATACGTACAAGCAGTAGGAGCTTTTTTTTAGAAGTGACTGCGTACCTTTTGTATAATGGGTCAGCGACTTGTATTCTGTAGCAAGGTTAACTGTATAAGGGAGCCGAAGGGAAACCGAGTCTTAAATAGGCGTTTTTAGTTTCAGGATACAGACCCGAAACCCGGTGAGCTAGCCATGAGCAGGTTGAAGGTTGGGTAAAACCAACTGGAGGACCGAACCGACTGATGTTGAAAAATCAGCGGATGACTTGTGGCTAGGGGTGAAAGGCCAATCAAACCGGGAGATAGCTGGTTCTCCCCGAAAGCTATTTAGGTAGCGCCTCGTGAATTCATCTTCGGGGGTAGAGCACTGTTTCGGCTAGGGGGCTATACTAGCTTACTAATCCGATGCAAACTCCGAATACCGAAGAATGCTATCACGGGAGACACACAGCGGGTGCTAACGTTCGTTGTGGAAAGGGAAACAACCCAGACCGCCAGCTAAGGTCCCAAAGTCATAGTTAAGTGGGAAACGAGGTGGAAAGGCTTAAACAGCCAGGATGTTGGCTTAGAAGCAGCCATCATTTAAAGAAAGCGTAATAGCTCACTGGTCGAGTTTTTCTGCGCGGAAGATTTAACGGGGCTAAACTATGCACCGAAGCTGCGGCAATAAATTTATTTATTATTTTTATTGGGTAGGGGAGCGTTCTGTAAGCTGTTGAAGATGTATTGTAAAATACATTGGAGGTATCAGAAGTGCGAATGCTGACATGAGTAACGATAAAGCAGGTAAAAAACCTGCTCGCCGAAAAACTAAGGTTTCCTGTCCAACGGTAATCGAGGCAGGGTTAGTCGACCCCTAAGGCGAGGTCGAAAGGCGTAGTCGATGGATAACAGGTTAATATTCCTGTACTTAATATTACTGCGAAGGGAGGACGAAAAAGGTTAGGTTATCCAGGTGACGGATGTCCTGGTTTAAATGCGTAGAAATGAAAGTTTGGAAAATCCGATTTTCTCTATTTTGAGGCATGATGACGAGTCACTTATGTGACGAAGTAACTGATACCATGTTTCCAAGAAAATTCTCTAAGCATCAGGTAGTATTAAATCGTACCACAAACCGACACAGGTAGTTAGGTAGAGAATACTAAGGCGCTTGAGAGAACCCAGGTGAAGGAACTAGGCAAAATGATGCCGTAACTTCGGGAGAAGGCATGCTAATATTAAGTGATAAAATTTACTTTTAAAGCTGAAATTAGTCGAAGAAAACAGCTGGCTGCAACTGTTTATTAAAAACACAGCACTGTGCAAACATGAAAGTGGAAGTATACGGTGTGACGCCTGCCCGGTGCCGGAAGGTTAATCGAAAGGGTTAAAATGAAAATTTGAAGCTCTAGACTGAAGCCCCGGTAAACGGCGGCCGTAACTATAACGGTCCTAAGGTAGCGAAATTCCTTGTCGGGTAAGTTCCGACCTGCACGAATGGCGTAATGATGGCCAGGCTGTCTCCACCTGGGACTCAGTGAAATTGAAATTGCTGTGAAGATGCAGTATACCCGCGGCAAGACGGAAAGACCCCGTGAACCTTTACTATAGCTTGACACTGATTTTTGATATGTAATGTGTAGGATAGGTGGGAGGCTAAGAAATTTAAACGCCAGTTTAAATGGAGCCAAACTTGAAATACCACCCTTTACATTTTAAATTTCTAACCTGATATCGTTATCCGATATAGAGACAGTGTCTGGTAGGTAGTTTGACTGGGGCGGTCTCCTCCCAAAGAGTAACGGAGGAGCGCGAAGATTGGCTAATTACGGTTGGAAATCGTAAGGTTAGTGCAAAGGCATAAGCCAGTTTGACTGTGAGCGTGATAACGCGAGCAGATGCGAAAGCAGGCCTTAGTGATCCGGTGGTTCTGTATGGAAGGGCCATCGCTCAACAAATAAAAGGTACTCCGGGGATAACAGGCTGATACCGCCCAAGAGTTCATATCGACGGCGGTGTTTGGCACCTCGATGTCGGCTCATCACATCCTGGGGCTGAAGCAGGTCCCAAGGGTATGGCTGTTCGCCATTTAAAGTGGTACGCGAGCTGGGTTTAGAACGTCGTGAGACAGTTCGGTCCCTATCTGCCGTGGGCGTTGGAAAATTGAAGGGGGCTGCTTCTAGTACGAGAGGACCGAAGTGGACGTATCACTGGTGTTCGGGTTGTCATGCCAATGGCATTGCCCGGTAGCTAAATACGGAAAAGATAAGTGCTGAAAGCATCTAAACACGAAACTTGCCCTAAGATTAGTTTTCCCTGTAAACTGTATTAATGTAGTTTACTGAAGGGACGTTGGAGACTACAACGTTGATAGGCTAGGTGTGTAAGCATAGTAATATGTTGAGCTAACTAGTACTAATGACCCGATAGGCTTAATCTTGTAACACCAAAGTTGTTTTTTTAAATTTACCGAATTTATTTTTAAAATAAGTGTTTTAAATACCTGGCAAAAATAGTGTAGTGGTACCACCTGAATCCATTCCGAACTCAGAAGTGAAATACTATAACGCCGATGGTAGTACGGGGTCTCCCCGTGTGAGAGTAGGAAATTGCCAGGTATAAAAAATATTTTATTTGATTTACATATTAAAAATAAGAAAAATATAGTATATATATACTATATTTAGTAAATAATAAAGTTATTTTTTTCTTATAAAATACGAACAGTTTATTTTTTTCACGTAAAGGTAATATAGATGTCCAAGATTAAAGGTAATGTTAAGTGGTTTAATGAGTCTAAAGGATTTGGTTTTATTACTCCTGAAGATGGAAGTAAAGATGTTTTTGTTCATTTTTCAGCAATTCAAAGTAATGGATTTAAAACATTGGCAGAAGGCCAAAGTGTTGAATTTGAAATCACTGAAGGAGCAAAAGGACCATCTGCTGCTAACGTTATCAGTTTGTAATTTTTAATTAAATTTTACAAGAATTCAACTAATATTACGATACAGTATATTCTGCATCGTAATATTTTTTTTTAAGAAATATTTTATTATTATAAAACCATTCTAACCATATTTATTTTGCTTATATCATAATATAGATTTTCTATTTGTTCAAAGTTGTTCGCAAAAACAGTAATAGAAATAGAAATGTATGTTCCTTTATTACTTGATTTTATCTGAGGTATATAATCTCCTGGAATTCTTAGTTGAATTACTTTAATTAATTGGTCAACCAATTCTGGTTTAGCCAATCCTATTACTTTATAGGTAAAAGAACATGGAAATTTTAATAGTTCTTCCAATTTAGTTTTCATAAAAATACCTGTTGTATAAAATGCATTTAAATAAATTTTATAAATTAAAAAATAAATTTTTTTGTTTAATATAAAAAATAAGTACATATAAGATATTCATTAATTTTTATTAGAATAAAAGTTATTGACAATTATATAAAATATTAGAAAAAAATAAGTTAAGTTAAGTGTTTTAAATTTAAAATGCTCGAACACTAAAAAACATTTTAAAAAATATAAAATTTATATATAGTAACATATTTGAAATATTAATATGATAGTATATTATACTATGACATACACAATCGAATTTTCTTTATAAATTTTTTTATGCTAAAAATTTTTAACACTATTACTCGTTTAAAAGAAACGTTTATACCTATCAAAAAAAATATAGTCAATATGTATGTATGTGGAGTAACAGTTTATAATTACTGTCATATAGGACATGGAAGAACATTCGTTATATTTGATATGATATTTCGCTATTTTCGTCATTTAGGTTATAAAACAAAGTATGTGAGAAATATTACAGATATAGATGATAAAATTATTAATGTAGTTAAAAAAAATAATGAAACTATTGAAAAATTTACTAATCGAATGATAAAAAATATGCAGAATGACTTTTCTTTATTAAATATTTTATCTCCAGATTTTGAACCAAAAGTAAGTGAATGCATTAATGAAATAATTAAAATTATAAATAAATTATTAAAAAATAATCATGCTTATATTCAAAATAATGGAGATGTCATGTTTTCAGTAGATAGTTATAAAAACTATGGAAAATTATCTAATCAGTTCTTGAAAAAGTTAAAAGTAGGCAAAAGAATAAAAGTTAATAAAGAAAAAAAAAATCCTTTAGATTTTGTTTTATGGAAAAAAACATTACCTTCGGAAAAATTTAGTTGGAAATCTCCTTGGGGACAAGGAAGGCCTGGATGGCATATAGAATGTACAACTATTTCTTCTATTAAGTTTGGAAATAAATTAGATATTCATGGAGGAGGAATAGATCTTTTATTTCCTCATCACGAAAATGAAAATTCACAATTTAATTGTTTAAAAAAAAGATCCAAGATAAATTATTGGATACATTCTGGTATGGTAATACTTAACAATAAAAAAATGTCTAAATCATTAAATAATTTTATTTTGTTAAAAGATCTGTTATCTACGTATGACGGGGAAAGTTTACGATATTTTTTAATGTCTACTCATTATAGAAGACCGTTAAGTTATTGTGAAAATAACATTAAAAAATCTGCTCTTTCTTTGAAAAGTTTATATAACTCACTTAGAAATACCAAAATAGAAAAAAAAAATTATTATTTTCAAAATGAATATTCGATTGCATTTGAAGAAGCTATGCAAGATGATTTTAATACTCCGAAAGCTTTGTCTGTATTACATGCTATTTCTAAAAAAATTAATATGTTAAAAAATCAAAATAAATTTAAAGAAGTTAAAAAATTTTCTAATTTGTTAAGAAAATTAGGAAAAGTTCTTGGATTTTTTTCTTATGATCCTGAAGATTTTTTAAGAAAAAAATCAAAAATGAAATCAAAAGAAGAAATCAATTCTTTAATAAAAGAAAGAAATATAGCAAGAAAGTTAAAAATGTGGAAGTTATCAGATAATATTAGAGAAAAGTTATTTAAATTTGGAATAATTTTAGAAGATCATAAATTATTTACAACTTGGAGAAAAAAGTAGATATTTTTTATTTTTTTCATATAAATAAGCTTTTACTGTATTTTCTAATAAACTAATAATAGTCATTGGTCCAACTCCACCAGGAACCGGTGTAATATAAGATGCTTTAGAAGCAGCAGAAAGAAAATCAACATCTCCGACAATTTTATTATTTTTCAATTTATTAATTCCTACATCTATAATAATAGATCCTTTTTTAATCCAACTTTTGTTGATAAAAAATGGTTTTCCTACGGCAACAATTAAAAGATCGGCTGTTTTTGTGTGTGTTTTTAAATCTTTTGTGAATCTATGAGTGATAGTAGTAGTACATCCTGCAAGTAATAACTCCAGACTCATAGGTCTTCCTACTATATTAGATGCTCCTATGATTACACCATGTAAACTTCTTAAATTAATTTTTTCTTTTTTTAATAGGGTAATGATTCCTTTTGGAGTACAAGGTCTAAAAGTAGGATTTTTTTGTACTAAACAACCAATGTTGAAAGGATGAAGTCCATCAACATCTTTTTTTGGAGATATATAACTAATAATTTTTAAAGAATTTAATTTTTCATGTATTGGAAATTGAATTAATATTCCATGTGTAAAAGGATCTTCATTTAGTTTTTTTATTAATTTTATAATTTGGTTTTCCTGTGTTTTTGAAGAAAACTTCCAATGAGTAAAATTGATACCCACTCTTTGACAAGCCTCTCTTTTTTTTTTGATATATAGACTAGATGCAGGATTGTTTCCTACTGAAATTATTGACAAACCAGGTGGTTTATCTCCAAATTTAACAAAATTTTTTATTTTTTTTAAAATATTAAATTCAATTTTTTGAGCAATTTTTTTTCCATCAATTATTTTAGCAAACATTTTTAAACATTTTTAAAATTTTTGTTAATATATATTAACACAAAATCGTAAAAAATATTTTTTTTTAAGATATAAATATGATTTATATATAACTTTTAAAAAAAAAATTGATTTTCTATGTTTTGAGATATAGAATAAGTTTCTTAGATATAAAAATAAAAAGTTTAAAGCGCTTTTAGCTCAGTTGGATAGAGCAGCAGCCTTCTAAGCTGTAGGTCACAGGTTCAAATCCTGTAAAGCGCACCATATCTTTTAATTTTTTTTATTTTCAAAAAATAATTTGTCCAATAAATTATTTATTTCCTTGGAATTTTTACACCCGTCTATTTCATAATAGTTTAAATTTTTTAGTTTTTTTTCTTTAATATAGAACTTAATTAAAGGAACTGTTTTTTTTCTGTATTCTAATAATCTATATTTTAAAGATATAACATTATCATCTTTTCTACGAATAAGAGGTTCTCCTGTTACATCATCTATTCCTTTTTTCTTGGGAGGATTAAATTGAGTATGATATATTCTTCCAGACGATATATGAATCATTCTTCCAACAATTCTTTGTATTAATATATTTTTTGGAACGATAAAGTTTAAAACTATATTTATTTTTATATTTTTATTTTTTAAATATATTGCTTGACATAAGGTTCTTGGAAATCCATCCAATAAAAAACCATTTTTACAATCTTTTTTTTTAATTCTAGATTTTATTAATAAAAATAAAATATCATCTGAAATTAATTTTCCTTTCGAGATTGAACTTTTAATAATTTTTCCTAAGTTTGTTTTTTTATCAATTTCTTTTCTGAGCATATCTCCAGTGGAGATATGCGGAATATGATATTTAACACTAATATATTTGGCTTGAGTTCCCTTTCCTGTTCCAGGAGCTCCTAATAAAATTATTTTCATTTTAAAATAGTATCATCATAAATTTTAATGTAGAAAAAATCCTTTTTTACTTTTTTGATAAAGATTATTAATTTTTCTCAAGATAAATATTTTTTTATGTAGAAAAAATATTTTGAGTTAATAATTTATTTATTCGAAATATGAAATTTGCTGGGTCTTCTAAAGATCCTGTTTCAACTAATAGTGCTTCTTCAAATAACAAATGTATCCATTCTTTCAATATTTTTTCTTCAGTAATGTTATTAATATGTTTAATTAAAACATGATTAGGATTAATTTCAAATATATATTTTATAGGAGATGGGTTTTGACCTGCTGCAGAAAATAATTTTGCCATTTGTGTACTCATGTCAGATGAATCAGTTACTAAAATAGCAGGGGTATCAGTAAGTTTATTAGTAAATTTTACATCTTTTATTTTATCACTTAAAGATTCTTTTATCTTTTTTAATAATTCATTTTTTTCAAGTATTTTTTGATTACTATTGTCTTCTTGTATTAGTTTGTTTAATGATTCGTCAGTTTTATTAATTGATTGAAATTTTTTTTCTTTAAATTCAGTTAAATGATTCATCATCCATTCATCAATTTTATCTGATAATAAAAGAACATCTATGTTATTTTTTTTAAAAAATTCTAAATGAGGACTATTTTTAGCAGATAAATAATTGTCTGCAGTAAGAAAATAGATTTTTTCTTGTTCTTTTTTTGTATTTTTAATATAATTTTCTAATGAAACTGTTTGTTCGGATTTGTTATTAGAAATGGACGTAAATCTTAAAAGATTTGCTATAGTTTCCTTATTTTGAAAATCTTCAGCAATACCTTCTTTTAAAACTAATCCAAATTCGTTCCAAAATTTTTGATATTTTTCTGGGTTATTGATCAATAATTGATTAAGAAGAGACAAAATTCTTTTCGTTAAAGTTTTTCTTAATCCACTAACAATTTTGTTTTCCTGTAAAATTTCTCGAGAAACATTTAATGGCATATCATAAGAATCTATAATTCCTCGAACAAATCTAAGATAATTTGGTAAAAATTGTTGAACATCATCCATTATATAAACTTTTTTGACATATAATTTTAAACCATATTTATTTTCTCTATTCCACATATCCCAAGGTGCTTTAGAAGGGATGTAAAGCAAGTTAGTATATTCTAGTGTTCCTTCTACTGTATTGTGCGTCCATGTTAAGGGATTATTAGTATCATTGGTTATGTATTTATAAAAATTTTGATATTCTTCTTTTTTAATTTCTGATTTTTTTAAACTCCATATTGCTTTTGCTCTATTAATTTGTTTTAAACAATATATTTTTTCTTTTTCATTAAATGAATTTATTTTTACCGGAATGTCGATATGATCAGAATATTTTTTTACAATATTATTAATTTTCCATTCTTCAAGAAAAATTTTTTCTGAATCGTTTAAAAATAAAATTATTTCTGTTCCAGTTTCTTTTTTAATGATATTTTGAATAGTATATTTTCCCTTTCCATCAGATTCCCATAAAACCCCTTCTTTTTCCGAACAATTTATCGATTTAGTTCGAACTATTACTTTTTTAGAAACAATAAAAGAGGAATAAAATCCTACTCCAAATTGACCGATTAGGTTACTTTTTTCTTCTGTTTTATTTTTTAATTCATTTATGAATTTTTTAGTTCCAGATTTTGCAATAGTTCCTAAATTTTCAATTACTTCATTTTTATTCATACCTATTCCATTATCCGAAATAATAAGAGTATTTTTTTCTTTATTTACAGATATGCAAATTTGAAAATCAATATTACTTTTATTTGTTTCAGGATGAGATAAAAAGTGAAATCGTAATTTGTCAATGGCATCTGATGCGTTTGATATTATTTCTCTTATAAAAATTTCTTTGTTAGAATAAAGAGAATGAATCATCAAATGAAGTAGTTGTTTAGCTTCTGATTGAAATGAATGAATTTCTTTCTTCATTTTTTCCATATTTTTTCCTTTCTATAATAAAAAATTAAACGAACGTTTGAATAATTATTGTAAAAAATAAATTATTTAACTAAGTCAATTCATTGAGTTTATAAAAATGTATATGTCAAAATGGCAAAGAAAATCCAGAAGGTAGAGACATATTATTAGACATATCAGACATTTTTTGTTTTTGAATTTCAGAAATTCTTCTTGAAGCATCATTAAAAGCAGCTACAATGAGATCTTCCAACATTTCTTTATCGTCAAGTAATAAACTCCGGTCTATTTCAATTTTTTTACAATTGTGAGCACCATTAATAGTAATTTTGATTAATCCTGCACCTGACTCTCCGGTAACTTCTACATTGGCCATTTCTGATTGTACTTTATTCATTTTTTCTTGCATTTGTTGAGCTTGTTTCATTAGGTTATTTAAACCATTTTTATTAAACATTTTTTTCTCGTTTTTTTAGTAAAATAATGTAAAATTTGACGTAATGAAAACTATTTATTAAAAATAGAGACATCTATTTTTTCAAAATTTGTTTGAAATATTTTTTGCATTTTTTTAATTTCTTTATCGTTTATATTTATTTCTTTTTTTTTCTTTTTAGAATTGATGAATTCTTTTTTTTTTATTTCTTTTGGTATATTATCTTCATTTTTTATAATATCTAAATTACTTATTTTTTTCAATTTTGTTTTATTATTATTAGTGTTTTTTTTTACAAAAATTTTATTTTTTTCGTTATTTTTTTTTATTTTTTTTTTATTATTCGTTAAAAGGTAATTATTCTTAATTATAACTTTTTTATTAATTTTTTTCTTTATATCGATTATTTTTTTTTTTTTTTAATAAGTTCTTTAGTTAAAATATTATCAATATCTATTTTTTCTTCTAATTTCAATTTTTTTTTAGGTATTAATTCAACGAAGTTTATCTGTTTTTTATTTATATCATTTTTTTTAAAGATGTTTTTTTGTTTTTTTTTGAATAAATCAATATATTTTTTTTGATCTATGGATAATAATCTTAAAAAAATCATTTCTACACCCATTTTTTCTGTAGGAGAATATTGAAGCTCTTTTCTTCCAGTCAATATTATTTTATAAAATAGTTGTATTATTTTAGTATCTATATTTTTTGATATTAGTAATATATTTTTTTTGTATTTTCCTATGTTTTCTTTTTTAGAAAAAGTAGGAGATAACTGATTCATGGCAATATAGTGTAATACTTTTAATACAGAAATTAATAATTCATCCCATTTGATTATTTTTCTTTCGAGCTGATTTAAAATTAATATAAAATTATCAATATTTCTTGTTAATATGGATTCAGTTAAAAAGAAAGAATAGTAATCATTTAGCCCTCCTATCATTTTTAATACATTTTCTGTTTTTACTTTTTTAAAATCAATAGAAATTGTTTGTTCTATTAAATTAAGGGCATCTCTGAGACTTCCATCTGATGCTATAGATAATAATTCTGTTGCTCTAGATTCAAATTCAATATTTTCTTTTTTTAAAATGTATTCAATATAATTTTTGATATTTAAAAAAGATATTTTTTGTAAATTTAATTTAAAGCATCTTGAAAGAATAGTATTTGGAATTTTTCTTATATTAGTTGTAGCTAAGATAAATTTTATATGTTCTGGAGGTTCCTCTAAAATTTTAAGTAAAGCATTAAAACTATGTTTAGAAAGCATATGGACTTCATCAATTAAATATATTTTAAAACGGCTTTGATTTGGAGAGTATTGAGAACCTTCAAGTAATTCGCGCATGTCTTCAACTTTTGTTTTAGAAGCAGCATCTATTTCTAATAAATCCAAAGAGCAACCTTTTTCTATGTTTTTACAGCTTTGACAAATTCTACAAGGATTAGCTGTTATTCCAGATAAACAGTTTAAGCATTTAGCTAATAATCGAGCTAAACTTGTTTTTCCTACTCCTCTAGTTCCAGAAAAAATCCAAGAGTGATGAATTCTATTTAGAGATAAACTATTATGTAAGGCAGCAACGACGACTTTTTGACCTACAACTTGTTTTAATAATTGAGGTCGATATTTTCTAGCAAAAATTTGATAATTCATTATTAATATAGTTTATTTGTGAAATTAATGAAAATATTATTACATATAATAAAGTAATTTACTTTTTATATTTTAAGTTAATAAAAAATCATTTTTTTCTTGAACTTTTTTTAAAAAATAGTATCATTTATTAAATACTTCATTAGCATTATTGTGATGTTAATTTAAATAATCGGTCAGATTTGGAAAAAAGCAGCCAATTTAAATGATACAGGCACATTAATGATGTTAATGAAGTTTTTAAAATTTATAGGGATTGAAATTTTTGCATTCTCCAATATTTTCCCTTCATTTCTAATAATGCTTTATGAGATCCTTCTTCAATTATAGTTCCATTTTGTAAAACAATAATATAATCTGCGTTAACAACCGTAGATAATCGATGAGCAATTATTATTAATGTAGTTTTCCTTTTAATAGATAATAAAGTTTTTTGTATAGATTTTTCTGTTTCTGAATCTATACTAGCAGTTGCTTCATCAAGAATTAATATTTTAGGTTTTCTAACTAATACTCTAGCTAAAGCTATTAATTGTTTTTGACCTACAGATAAATTATTACCTTGTTCTCCTAGTAAAGAATGAATTCCATTAGGAAAAGAATTTACTAATGAAGATAAATGCACCATATCTAATATTTTCCAAAGTTTATATTCAGAAATTTTTTTTCCTAAAGTTATATTTTCAAAAAAAGTATCAGCTAGAATAACAGGTTCTTGTTGAACCATCAAAATCCCTTTTTTTATTGAATTGTAACTAAGATGATTAATATCATTTCCATCTATTAGAATTTTTCCTGTTTTTATTGGATAATAACCCATTAATAAATTAGCTAAAGTACTTTTTCCGCTCCCAGTATGACCAACAAATGCAACAAATTTTTTTTTAGAAATTTTTAAATTAATATTTTTTAAAACATGCACTTTATTGCTTTCGTATTTGAAGTTTAAATTTTCTATTTTAATCTTCCCTTTTTTTATTGGAAGATTTTTTTCCCCGAATTGTTCTTTTGGAGAATCTATCAGTTCAAAAATTCTTTCTCCTGCAACAATAGCTTGTTGTAGAATAGATTGTTGACTACTTATGGTAATTAAAGGTTCGCTTAATCGTCCTAAATAACTCATGAAAGCATATAATGTTCCTACTTCAAAAATTTCATTAGGCATAAAACTAATTAATAATATTAAACTGCATAAAATAAAAGAAGAAATTAAACTTAATAGCGGTCTTAATAAAAACCCGTCTAATTTTAGAATTTTCATTCTTTCAAGATAATGGGAATAACTAACTTTTTTTATTAAAAATCTGAATTTTTTTTCTTGATTAAATTGTTGGATGACATTCATTCCATTAATATATTCGTTAAATTTATTATTTAAATTAGCTACATAATATCTAACTTTTCTTAAAATAGGAGTACTATAATGTTGATAAGTTATCATTATTAGAATTACTAATGGAAAAATAATAATAGATATTATTGCCATATGCCATTCTAAACTAAACATGGCTATTATAGTTATAATTATAAGTACCATACTTCTCATAGTGGTTGCTATGACCGTATCATACAGTTCTTTTATTAATTCAGTGTCGTTTGTAATTTTAGAAATTATTTGTCCTATTGGTTGAGTATCAAAAACGCTAATTGGTTGAAATAGAGCAGCTTGCATAACATCACAGCGTAGTTTTTGTACTATTTTTAGAGCAGTTTTGTTGAATACAATACTTTGAAGATAGTACAGATAAGCAGAGATTATTTGTAATATAATAAATGTGAGTATAAAAAAACAAATTTTTTTAATTGATCCTAAATGTAGCGAAATAATATTGTTAATAAAGTAACTAATTAATATTGGACCTATTACCTCTGTAATAGATGCGAATAATAATAAAAATAATGCGATGATAAAAAATTTTTTCCAAATCATCCCATATGACAATAAACGTTTTAATACGGACCAAAATGAGATTAGGTTAATCATCATAACATTTTCCTAATATTTTTTATCTAATTCTTCTAATGATCTTTGATCATAGTAAGTTTCATTGTACCATTTGTTATTTTTTATTAATTCAATATGAGTTCCTTTTTGAATAATAGAACCTTTGTTCATGACTATTATTTCATCAGAATCAGAAACAATAGATAATTTATGACTGCTAATTATCATGGTTTTATTCTTCTTTTTCCAGACATTTAAATTACTTAAAATTTTTTTAGAAGTATATCCATCAATTGCAGATAAAGAGTCATCTAAAATTAATATTTCTCGATTTGTTAACAAAGCTCTAGCAATAGCAATTCTTTGTTTTTGTCCTCCGGAAAGCATTATTCCTTTTTCTCCTACTTGAGTTTCATAGCCTTGAGGTAATCGTATAATGTCTTTATGTATGCAAGCAATTGAAGAAACATATTCTATGTTTTTAAAATTTGCATTAGGTGTTCCCAATGAAATATTATTTTTGATAGTGTCTGAAAACAAAAATGTAGTTTGATTAACAACAGATAATCTAGCTCTCCATTCATTTAAATTTATTTCAGATAAAGAAACACCATTAAAGAAAATGTCTCCTCTTAAATTAGTAAAATTATATTGAATTAAATTTAGTAAGGTACTTTTTCCACATCCTGTTGGTCCACATAAACCTAATTTTTTCCCTGGTTCAACAAAAAAAGAAATATTTTTAATTGATGATTTAGTGTTATGAGGATAAAAGTAATTTTTAATTTTAACATTTAAAATACCAGGAGTTAGAGGTAATCGTTTTTTCTTACTGTTTTCTGTTTTATTATTAAATTTAATAATTTTTTCTATTCTTTCCCAAGCAGCACTACCTCTTTCTACTATATTAAACATCCATGCTAAAGCTAGCATAGGCCAAACCATTAGACCAAGGTACATAATAAAAGTTGTTAGTTCACCTAATGTAATTTTATTTTGCCAAGCTAACCATCCTCCTTCAATGATAGCTAATAAATTTGAGGCAGCAATTGTTAAATGTATTGTAGGATCAAATAAAGCATCAATTTTAGCTACTTCCATATTTTTTTCCCCAGCATCTTTTGCAATTAAATTAAATTTTTTTGATTGATTCTTTTCTAATCCAAAAGATTTTAGCATTCTAATACTGGTTAGACTTTCTTGAGTTTGATTATTTAATAAAGAAAAAGAAGTTTGTGCTTTATAAAATGACTTATGTAATTTTTCACCGTATTTCTTGATAATTATAGCCATAATAGGCATAGGTAAAAGAGATATTATAGTTAGTAGCCAACTAATTTGTGAAATCATGACAATAATTACCAAACAACCCATTACTAATGAATCAACTAATGTGAGAATTCCTTCTCCTGAAGCAAAAACAATTCGATCAACATCATTTGTAGCTCTTGCAATTAGATCTCCAGTTCTATATTTTAGAAAAAAATCTTGATTTTGTTTGCTAAAATAAGAAAACAATTTTTCTCTTAACTCTATAGCTAATTTATATGCAGCGCCAAACAGCAACACTCTCCACATATATCTAAGTATATATATAATAACAGCTGCTATTAAAATTATACTAACCCAGTAAAAAATTGTTTTATTTTCTATTTTTTTTTGGATAATTAAATCCACTAACATCCCAACTAATTTGGGAGGTAATAATTGTAAAAATGCTATGATAATAAGAAGAAAAATTGCTCCTAAATATCTTTTCCATTCTCTGATAAAATACCAACTTAATTGTTTAAAAAAAATCACAAAGAATTCCTAAAATTTAAGAATAAATATTAAAGATTTGGTTATTATTAGTTATGTTTATTCATATATTGTATATGAAAATTTTTTTAAATGTTTTTATCTTAAACCAAATATGTTTTATTGAACTTTCTATTTTATCATATAATATATCTTCTATATGCAAATAATTTTTCTAATTTTTTAAAATAAAGAGTCACATATTTTTTTAATAAAAAATTAAGAATTTGTATTCAAAAAAATGAAAAAAAAAAAATCATTGGTAATTTTTAGTGGAGGACAAGATTCCACTACTTGTTTAATTTATGCAAAAAATAAATATGAAAAAGTTTATGCAATAACATTTAATTACGGACAACGACATGGACAAGAAATAAATGTAGCTGTTAATTTGACTAAAATTATAGGTATTAAAAAACATAAAATAATAGATATTTCCAATTTAAATAAGTTGTTTTTAAGTAGTTTAACTAATAAAAACATTTTTTTTGAAGAAAAAAAATCTTTAAATACCAATAAGACTTTTGTTCCTGGAAGAAATATTTTATTTTTAGTATTATCTTCTATATATGCGTATAATAATAATATTCAAGATATAATTATAGGTGTGAATCAGGTAGATTTTTCTGGATATCCAGATTGTAGAAGTAACTTTATTAAAAGTATGAACAAAACTATAAAATTGGGAATGAATTCTTCATTTTCGTTAAAAATGCCATTAATAAATTTAAATAAAAGTGAAATTTGGGCTTTGTCAGATTTCTATAATCAATCTTCATTAATTTTTTCCAGTACTTTAACTTGTTATAATGGAATTATAGGGAAAGGATGTTTTCAATGTAAAGCTTGTAAGATTAGAAATCTTGGTTACAAAAATTGGAAATTAAATAAAAATTTATTTATGAAATCATTAAAGTTAAAGATTAAGTTATAAGAATTTTAAATGATATTAAAAAATAAATTTTTATTTAAAATTTGATTACAACTAAATGTTTTTTTTAATTTATTGAAGGTAACAGTTTTGTAGAAAAGTTATAAATATTTCTTGATATTTTTTAGATAAAAAAAATATTTATTTTTTAGATTTTTTATTTTTTCGTACATATAATATTTTTAAATAAATAAAAAAATTGGCTGGCACAAAATTTAAATTTTGCCGGCCAATTTTTCAAAAAAAAAATTTAATAAAAAAATTTTTAATAAATGTTAGGATTATTTTCCAAAGCTAAACTTAAAACTTCTCCAATTTTTTTAACCGGATATATAGTTAAACCTGATAATATATTTTTAGGAATTTCTTCTAAATCTCGTTTATTTTCATATGGAATTAGCACTTTTTTAATCCCCCCTCGATGAGCCGCTAATAATTTTTCTTTTAATCCTCCTATGATTAAAACATGGCCATGTAGGGTAATTTCTCCTGTCATGGCAAAATTCGATTTAACAGGATTATTAGTAAGACTAGATACAATGGCTGTACACATTGCTATACCAGCACTAGGACCATCTTTTGGTGTAGCCCCTTCAGGAACATGAACATGTATGTCATGTTTTTCATAAAAATTTTGATCAATGCCCAATCTTTTGGAGTTTGAACGAACTACTGTAAGAGCAGCTTGAATAGATTCTTGCATTACTTCACCTAAAGAACCAGTGTAAAGTAATTTACCTTTTCCATGCATACATTCTGTTTCTATAGTTAACAAATCTCCTCCTACTTCAGTCCAAGCTAATCCTACTACTCGACCAATATAATTTCTTTTATTAGCCTTTCCATATATAAATTTTTTTACGCCTAAATATTCTTTTAAATTTTTTTTAGTTATTGAAATAGACGTTGTTTTCTTGTTAAGAAGTAATGATTTTACGGATTTTCTACATATTTTAGATAGTTCTCTTTCTAAATTTCTAACGCCTGCTTCTCTAGTATAATATCTAATTATATCTATGATTACACTATCGGTTATCGTCAATTCTTTTAAATTTAACCCGTTTCTTTGAATTTGTTTTAGTTTTAAATGAGATTTTGCAATGTTTAATTTTTCATCTTCTGTATATCCAGGAATACGTATAACTTCCATTCGATCTAATAAAGGAGAAGGGATATTCATTGAATTTGATGTAGCTACAAACATAACGTCAGATAAATCATAATCTACTTCTAAATAATGATCATTAAAAGATGTATTTTGTTCTGGATCAAGCACTTCTAATAATGCGGAAACAGGATCTACTCGCATATCGAAAGACATCTTATCTATTTCATCTAATAAAAATAAAGGATTTTTAACTCCTATTTTTGCCATTTTTTGGATTAATTTTCCTGGCATAGAACCAATGTAGGTTCTTCTATGTCCTCGGATTTCTGCTTCGTCTCTAATTCCTCCTAAAGCCATTCTTACATATTTTCTTCCAGTTGCTTTGGCAATAGATTTTCCTAATGAAGTTTTTCCTACTCCAGGAGGACCTATTAAACATAAAATAGGACCTTTCATTTTTGACATTCTACATTGAACAGCTAAATACTCTAGAATTCTTTCTTTTACTTCTTTTAATCCAAAGTGATCTAAATTTAAGTTTTTTTCAGCTGTTTTTATGTTTTTTTTAACTTTACTTTTTAAGTGCCAAGGTACTTGAATCATCCAGTCAATATAACTTCGTACTACTGTAGCTTCTGCGGACATAGATGACATCATTTTTAGTTTTTGAAGTTCTGCAAGAGTCTTTTTTTTTGCTTCTTTAGGCATTTTTGCAGCAATGATTTTCTTTTTTAAGTATTTGTTTTCATCAGGAAAATTTTCAATTTCACCTAACTCTTTTTGAATAGCTTTAATTTGTTCATTTAAATAATATTCCCTTTGACTTTTTTCCATTTGTTTTTTTATTCTATTTCTAATATTTTTTTCTATTTTAAATAATTCCATTTCTGATTCCATTAAAGTCATCAAATATTCTAATCGAGTACTTATTTTTTTCATTTCTAATATCGATTGTTTATCTGCAAGTTTTAATGGTATATAAGCTGATATAATGTCAGCAAGTTTAGCTGCTTCTTTTATATTACCGATTGAATTTAATATTTCAGGAGGAATTTTTTTGTTTAGTTTAATATAAGAATCAAATTGATTCAGAGTTGATTTGACCAAAACTTTTTCTTCTTTTTTATCAATTTTTTTATCTTTTATCCATTGAATTACAGAAATAAAATATTCATTTTTTTTATTAAAAGAAATTATTTGAGCTCTCTGTAATCCTTCAACTAAGACTTTGACTGTTCCGTCAGGTAATTTGAGCATTTGTAAAATTGAAGCAACTGTACCTACTGAAAATAAATCAACAGATTTAGGTTCCTCCATAGAAGCTTTTTTTTGAGCTACTAAAAAAATTTTTTTATCATTATTCATAGACATTTCAATGCATTTAATTGATTTTTTTCGACCTATAAATAATGGTATTACCATGTACGGATAAACTACGACGTCACGCAATGGTAATACAGGAATTTCAATGCGTTCAGAACGCTCAATATTCATAGAGCTCTCTCTTAGTTTAATTTCCGATAAGTATTAAAAAGTGTAATTTTAAATATACATAGAAGTAAAAAGGTATAATTAAGTATATATAGATGTAAAGTAATTTTTCAATAAAAAGCATTTAAGTTTACCTGAATTTATTAAATAAAATGATTTAATAACGAATAAAAATTATTATTTTTTGTTTTTATAAATTATTTCAGGATTACATTTTTTTTTAACTACATTCCGATTTATTAATACTTTATCTACATGTTTTATCGAGGGCAAAATATACATTGTTTCTAATAAGATCATTTCTAAAATAGATCTTAAACCTCTAGCACCTGTTTTTCTTTTTATTCCTTGTTTTGCTATTTCTTTTAGTGCTTCTTTTTCAAATTTTAATTTAACATTTTCTAATTCAAATAAAGCTTTATATTGTTTTATTAAAGCGTTTTTAGGTTCTTTTAGAACTTTAATTAATAATTCTTCATTTAATTCATCTAGACTTGTTAGGATAGGTAATCGACCTATGAATTCTGGAATCAATCCAAATTTTATTAAATCTTCAGGTTGAATTTTTTTTAAAATATTAGAATTTGTGAAACTTTTTTGAGTTTCTTCAACAATAGCATTAAAACCTATTCCTTTCCCAGTTTGAATTCTTTTAGAAATTATTTTTTCCAATCCTGCAAAAGTTCCTCCGCAAATAAATAAAATTTTAGAAGTATCTACTTGAATATATTCTTCTTGAGGATGTTTTCTTCCTCCTTTAGGAGGAATTGAAGCTATAGTTCCTTCTATAATTTTTAGTAAAGCTTGTTGTACCCCTTCTCCTGAAACGTCTCTAGTTATAGATGGATTATCTGATTTTCTAGATATTTTATCAATTTCATCTATATAAATTATTCCAAATTGAGCTTCTTGTACATTAAAATTACTATTTTGTAAAAGTTTTTGAACAATGTTTTCAACATCTTCTCCTACATATCCAGCTTCTGTTAAAGTAGTAGCATCTGTTATAGCAAAAGGAACATTAAGTATCTTTGCTAAAGTTTCAGCTAATAAAGTTTTTCCACTCCCTGTAGGACCAATTAACAAAATGTTGCTTTTTCCAAATTCAATATCTTTTCTCTTAATTGTATTAATCTTAAGTTTGTAATGATTATATACGGCTACTGATAGTATTTTTTTAGCTTCTTCTTGTCCAATGATATGTTGATCTAATAGAAATTTAATTTTTTTTGGGGTTAATAATTCATTTTTAAAAAAATTAAAACTATATTTTTTTTCTTCATTTATGAAAAATTTATAAAATAATTTTGTGCATTTAAAACAAATAAATACTGTAGGTCCAGCTATTATTTTTTTTGTTTCTTTTTGATTTTCCCCGCAAAAAGAACAATTTATTTTTTTGGTAGATTCAATGTTATTGTTATCTTTCATTAATTATATTCCTATGATTCAATTCATTTTTTTTTATAAAAAAGAAATAATTTAAGTTTATTTAATATTAACCAAAATTTTTATCGATGATTTAAAATTGAATCTATTAATCCGTAATTTAATGCTTCCTTAGCAGAAAGAAAACAATCTCGTTCAGTATCTTTTTCTATTCTTTTAATCGATTTTCCAGTTTGGATAGAAAAAATTTGATTTAATTTCTTTTTTATTTTAATAATTTCATTAGCATGAATTTCAATGTCAGAGGCTTGTCCTTTGTAACCACCCAATGGTTGGTGTATCATTATTCTAGAATTAGGTAGGGAAAATCTCTTTCCTTTTGTACCTGAAGATAATAAGAATGCACCCATGGAACAAGCTTGTCCTATACAGATGGTATTAATGTTTGGTTTAATAAATTGCATGGTATCGTAAATGGATATTCCTGAAGAAATTATACCGCCAGGGGAATTAATATATAAAAAGATATCTTTGTTTGGATTTTCTGATTCTAAAAATAAGAGTTGGGCAATAACAGAATTAGCCAAATAATCTTCTATTATTCCTGTAACAAAAATAATTCTTTCTTTCAGTAATTTAGAATAGATATCATAAGATCTCTCTCCTTTGTTTGTCTGTTCTATCACTGTAGGTAAAAAATTTATTTTTTTGCTTTTTTTAGATAATAAAAAACTATCATAGAACATAAGTACTTCCTGAAGTTAGTTAATTAGTATATGTTTGATATATAAAAAAATATATTTTTTATATTTATATATTTAAAGCACAATAAATTGCTTTCTTAAAAGAACATTTTTTCTCTATTGTTTTTGCTTGTTTAATTAAAAAGTCAATTGCTTTATTTTCTAATAAGATATTTTTTATTTTCTTTTTTTTCATTGCTATATCTTTTTTTGAAAAATTTTTATATTTTTTCATTATTTTTTCATTGTATATTTTTAATTTTTTATCGTTAATTTTGATTTTATTATTTTCAATAATTTTATTTAATAGTAATTTACTTTTTATTCTATTTTTGGATTGCAATACGATGTTATTGTAAGGTAAAGGTATTAAAAAATTTTTTTTATTTTTTTCAAAAAAATAATCATTGTAAATTTTTAAAGATTTCAGTTCTTGTTCAATCCAAATAGAAGGTAATTTTATAGGGTTTTTTAAAATTAAATTGTTAATAATTTGTTTCTTTAGATAAATAAAATTTATGTTTTTTATTTCTAACTCCATCTGCTGGTTAATTTTTTTTAAAAAGTTTTCTTTAGAATCGTTCCAGTTTATAGATTTTAACTTAATTTTATCTATTTTTTGTTTCTTTTTTCCTTTTATAGATAATATTTTTATAGCTATTTGTATTTTTTTTCCTTGAATTTTTTCTTCAGGGTAATTTTCATCTATCTTAATAAACACAGAAAATTTTTCATTTTTGCTTGAAGTAAATATTTTTTTTTCTATTTTTTTTAAAATTTCATTTTTTCCTACAAAAAAACGATAAACAGAACAATCTAAATTTATTTTTTTGTTTTCTAAAAAAACATCATATTTAATTGTAATTTCATCTCCAATATTTATATTTTTTTCTTTTTCAATCCAGTTATTGTTATCAATGAAATTATCAATGAAAAATTGAGTATCATTTTTATCGAAATTAACAATTATCTTTTTTATATTATCAAATTTAGTTTTTTTTATTTTTATTGTTGGATATTTTTCAGTATCTACAAAATAGATAAAATCTTTTCCGGTTATATATTGAGAAGGATAATATTTTGGTTCTTTAATAGGTACTATTTTGTTTTCTAAAATAAAGTGTAGGAATTTTTCTTTCATTTTTTTGAATAAAACTTTTTCTTCTACTATATTTTTGTATTTTTTTTTAACTAGTTTTAGAGGTATTCTACCTTTTCGAAAACCATTTATTTTAACCGTTTTGCTAAAAGCTAATAGTTCTTTTTCTATAGCCATTTCAATATCATTATATGGAATTATTATTTTTATATAATTTTTTGAATTCTTGTTGATTTTCATAGTATTTTACTATCCTTATAAATAATAATTTATGTTATTTATTTTTATAAAAAATACGAAAGATATTTTTTTAATTTAGTGATAGAAAAGAAATTTTGTTTTTAAAAGCATAGTTGTTAAGATATTATGTACTGAAAGTAAAAAATGTTTAAAATGCATATATTAACTACCATACTTTGATATAATAATTTTTATCATACGTACAAATATACATCTATTTTTTATAAAATGAAGTTTAATTCTTTTATTATTTTAGTTTTTTGTATGTTAAAAATATAAAATATGAACAATTAATATATAAAATTTTTACAAAAAAAATAAAAGATTTTACTGTGTGGTTTTTTAAAATATCTTTTAAATAGGAATTTGTTCAAAATTATTATATTATTTAAAATTTTATAAAACAAGAATATTGTTTCTATCTTCTTTTAAGAAAGAAATAAATTCTAAATTATAGTTTATATAAAAATATTTTTTATTGTTTTATAAAAAAATTGGAAACTATTTTTTATAATTAAGAGTTTAATATTTAAATATTTTATGTGAATGAATTAAGTATAATGATAGAATTTAAAAAATATATTTTTTACATAAAAAATATATTTTATTATTAATAATAAAAATCATTATTTTTAAGGTTTTTAAAATGAAATCTTCAATTAAAAAAAGTATTATTATAATAATGTTAGTAATAATGATGTTATTTCTTAATTTTTGTCATGCTTCTTTATTAGAACCTAAAGGAGAAATAGCAGAAAATCAAAAAAAAATAATGTTATTTTCTTTAGGAATGATGTTGATCGTAGTTATCCCTGTTATTTTCATGACTTTATGGTTTGTTATTAAGTACAAAAAATCGAATGTTAATTCTAAATATACTCCAAATTGGAATTATTCCAGAAATATAGAATTATTAGTATGGATAATACCAGTATTAATTATTTTTTGTTTATCAATAATAGCATATAAAACAACGCATAAATTAGAACCTAGTAGACTTTTAATTTCTAAAAATAAGCCAATAAAAATAGATGTTATTGCTTTAGATTGGAGATGGTTGTTTATTTATCCAAAATACGATATAGCAACTATTAATGAAATATCTTTTCCAAAAAATGTTCCAATTCAATTTAGAATAACTTCTAATTCAGTAATGAATTCTTTTTTCATTCCTTCTCTTGGAAGTCAAATTTATGCAATGCCTTGTATGTCTACTACTTTAAATTTAATGGGAAACAATTCAGGAAAATATAATGGTATTTCATCTAATTATAGTGGAAAAAATTTTTCTAATATGAAATTTACGGTTTTGGTACAAGAAGATAACTTTTCTTTTATTTCATGGATAAAAGAAATAAAAAGTAAAGGAATATCTTTAAATAATAATAAAAATATTAAAAAAATTTTTAAACCGAGTGAAAGTTATAAAATAAAGTATTTTTCTGGAATAAATCAGAATATTTTCAAAGAGTCAATTCAAAATTGTTATTTGAAACCTAACAATTATATTAATAATAGTTACAAGAAAGATTAATTTTATTTATTTTAAGAGATAAAAAAATGTTTGGAAAATTAACTTTATCTGACATACCGTATGACGAACCAATTATTCGATTTACTTGTTTATCAGTCGCATTAATAAGCTTATTTGTATTTTTTTTAATTACTTATTTTAAAAAATGGACAATTTTATGGAAGGAATGGTGCTGTACAGTAGATCATAAAAAAATAGCAGTAATGTATATAGTTTTATCGTTTGTAATGTTATTTAGAGGGTTTGCTGATGCTCTTATGATGAGATTACAGCAATTGTTAGCTTCTTCAGGAAAACAAGGGTTTTTGCCTTCCTATCATTATGATCAAATATTTACTGCACATGGCGTTATTATGATTTTTTTTGTCGCTATGCCTTTAGTTATAGGATTAATGAATTTAGTTGTTCCTTTACAAATTGGTGCTCGAGACGTAGCTTTTCCAAAACTTAATAACATAAGTTTTTGGTTAACTTTTTCTGGAGCTATGTTATTGAATATTTCTTTAGGAATTGGCGAATTTGCTCGAACAGGATGGTTAGCATATCCTCCTTTATCAGAAGTTCAATATACTCCTGGAGTTGGAGTTGATTATTGGATTTGGAGTTTACAAATTGCTGGGATAGGTACAACATTAACTGGTATCAATTTTTTAGTAACAATTTTAAAAATGAGAACAGTTGGTATGGATATGTTTAAAATGCCTATTTTTACATGGACATCTCTTTGTACTAATATATTAATTATTTTTGCTTTTCCAGTATTAACAACAGTTCTATTTTTATTAGCATTAGATAGATATTTAGGATTTCATTTTTTTACAAATACTTTTGGTGGAAATCCGATGATGTATATTAATTTAATTTGGATTTGGGGACATCCGGAAGTATATATTTTAATTCTTCCAGCATTTGGTATTTTTTCAGAAGTTGTTCCAACCTTTTCCAAAAAAACGTTATTTGGATATACTTCATTAGTTTGGGCAACTATAGCTATTACAATTTTATCTTTTATTGTTTGGTTACACCATTTTTTTACTATGGGATCTGGTGCAAATATAAATAGTTTTTTTGGCATTGCAACTATGATCATAGCAATTCCGACAGGAGTTAAAATTTTTAATTGGTTATTTACTATGTATCAAGGTAGAATTCAATTGCATTCTTCTATGTTATGGGCTATTGGATTCTTAATTACCTTTTCTATAGGAGGTATGAGCGGGGTATTGTTATCTATACCTAGTATTAATTTTGTTTTGCATAATAGTTTATTTTTAGTAGCTCACTTTCATAATGTAATTATTGGTGGAGTGGTATTTGGTTGTTTTTCAGGTATTACTTATTGGTTTCCTAAATTATTTGGATTTACTTTAGATGAATATTGGGGTAAAAAAGCATTTTATTTTTGGATTTCTGGATTTTTTTTAGCTTTTATGCCTTTATATTATTTAGGAATAATAGGTATGACTAGACGTTTAAGTCAAAATATAGAACATGAATTTCATCCTTTTTTGTTAATTTCTACTTTAGGTACATTTTTGATCGCTATTGGTATTATTTGTCAAATAGTACAGTTAATAAAATCGATTATTTTAAGAAAAAAATATGCTGATTTAACTGGTGATCCTTGGGATGGAAGAACTTTGGAATGGTCTATATCATCCCCTCCTCCTGCATATAATTTTTTAACTTTTCCTGAAGTTAAAGAAAGAGATGATTTTTGGAGAATTAAAAAAAATAGTTGTTTTGAAAATATTAATATGTTGCATCAAAAAAATATTGTTCTTCCTAGTAATACTAATCTAGGAGTAATAATTTCTTTTTTCTCTATTTTATTAGGATTTTCTTTAGTATGGCATATTTGGTGGTTGGGATTATTATCATTTTTAATTATTATTTCAATATGGATTAATGATAGTTATAAAAAAAATTATAAAACTATAATTAATATAAAAAAAAATGATATAAAATTAGGTTTATAAAAATGTTAATTAATAACTTTAATAAAAAAATAAATATATCTAAAAAACAAGATGTTAATGAAAAAGTAGTGTTTGGATTTTGGTTATATTTAATTAGTGATTGTATTTTATTTGCAACAATTTTTTCAGTATATGCAGTAATGACAAATAGTGTTTCTTATTCTTGGATTGAAAAAAGTTTTTTTAATACAGAGACTGTTGCTTGGGAAACTTTTTTTTTATTGTGCAGTTCTATCACTTATGGAATAGCTAATATTTTAGTTAATTATAATAAAAAAAAATATTTGTTTTTTTTCTTAGTAATTACTTTTTTGCTTGGATTTTCTTTCATCACTTTAGAATTTTTTGAATTATATTCATTAGTTTTAAAAGGTTATACTCCAAAAAATAGTGCATTTTTATCTTCTTTTTTCGTTTTAGTAGGAACTCATGGAATACATATTTTTTCTGGTTTAATTTGGATGTTAATATTAATAATTAATATTAAAAAAATGGGTTTAATTAAAAAAACTATAACTCAAGTTAAGTGTTTAGGTTTTTTTTGGCATTTTCTTGATGTAATATGGATTTGTATATTTACTTTTGTTTATTTATTGGGAAAATTAGTATGAAAGAATCAAATTCTGATAAAAAAAAAAAGTTTTTTAAAGAAATATATATTTATGGAATAGGATTTTTTCTATCTATAATTTTAACTATTTTTTCTTTTTTTATAACAATATTTAATATTTTTTCTAAATTTAGCACTTTTTTTTTGATTTCCATCTTTGCAATTTTTCAAATTTTAGTACATTTTAGATATTTTTTTAAATTAGAGTTTTCTAAGAAGAATCCATGGTATTTAATATCTATTATTTTTTCTTTATTGATTATTTTTATTATTTTATTCGGATCAATTTGGATTATGTTAAATTTAAATCATCATTTAATGGATAATTAAAAATGAATTTTTTAATTTTTAAGAAATGTTTAGAACTTATTAAACCGAGGATTATATTTGGTAATTTGATAGTTGTAGCAGGAGGTTTTTTTTTAGCTTCTAGGGGAAATATTAATGTTTTTTTATTATTTAATGTTTTGATTGGTACTTTTTTAATCATAGCTTCTGGATGTGTGTTTAATAATATTATTGATAGAAATATCGATCAAAAAATGAAAAGAACAAACAATAGAGTATTGGCAAAAAAAAAAATATCTATTAAGTTCGCTTTTTTTTATGGAACATTTTTATTATTAATTGGATTGCTATATTTATTTTTTTTTGCGAACATATTAGTATTATTTCTTAATGTCGTAGGATTTTTAATATACGTTGTTTTATATAGTCAAATTGCAAAACCAAATTCTATTTATTCAACCATTATTGGTGGTTTTTCTGGTTCTTTACCTCCAATAATTGGATACTCTATTATCGAAAAAAAAATAAATTTATGCTCTTTAATTTTATTTTTAATTTTTTTATTTTGGCAAGTTGCCCATTTTTATTCAATTTCAATTTTTAGGGTTGATGAATATCGGTTAGCAGGCGTACCTATTTTTTCTGTAATTAAAGGAATTCGAAAAACGCAATATAATATATTAATGTCTATTATTATTTTTATTTTTTTTTCTGTTCTTTTATATTTTATAAATATTACTAATTTTTTTTATTTTCTTGGCATTATTATAATTAGTGGAATATGGTTATTTTTTGGATTCATGACTATTAATTATATTAATGCTTTTTTATGGTCAAAAATTATGTTCATATTTTCTATTTTTGTAATATTTTTTTTTAGTTTACTAATATCTGTATTTTATGTAAGTTAAAATTATTAAATATTATAGACAATTATTAGATTTAGGGATTCCAGCTATTTTACTAGCTTGTTTAGCAGGTCCCTTAGGAAACAAAATAAATAAATATTGACTGTCAATATTTATTTTTTTCTTTTTATTTATGGTTTTTATTAACATCCTGATTGAGGGTGTTATTTTATATTTTAAATAAAATTTTCTTATAAAAAAAATAATTTCCCAATGTTTTTTTGTTATTTTAATAGATTCTTTAGTAGCAATATTAATTGCTATTTCTTTATTCCAATTTTTGTAATTTAATAGGTATCCTTCATAATTAAATATATTTTCTAAATTTTTTTTCATATTTTTAAAAATAGTTTTTAAATAAAGTATTTTATATATATATAAAAGAAATGTGCTTTTAGTCAAGATTTATATTATCAATATATAACAATTCATATAAAATTATTAATTTTTTTATATAAAAAAATTTCTAATAAATGATGTTTTTAACATCCAATTTTTTTAAAATTATAAAAAATGTAAACAAATGAACATTCAAGAAATTAAGATTACTGTTTTTGTATGTATATTATTTTTTTTAAGAATATTTTCACTATCTATTTTGACAACTTCTTTTGGTTTACAGGGATTAAAGTATGAAGATAGTAATATTTTTTTAATTGGTTTAGCAATAGGTAGCTACGGAGTAACTCAATCTATTTTTCAAATAATATTCGGATTATTATCAGATAAATTTGGAAGAACAATAATATTAATAGTAGGGTTATTTTTGTTTTCTTTAGGAAATGTTTTTTTAGTGTTAACAGATTCAATTTGGGATGTAATTATTGGAAGATCTTTACAAGGATCAGGAGCTATTTCTTCTATTTTAATAACTTTACTTTCTGATATAGTTCAAACTAAAAACTTTTCAAAATCTATGATGTTTGTTGGATTTACTGTTATTTTTTCTTTTTTTATTGCTTTTATTTTTTCTCCTATAATATTTTTATACATAAATATAAATTTATTATTTTTGATAATACTTTTTATTACTATATTATATATTATAGTAATTTTATTTTTTTTAAAAAAATTTAAAAAATCTGATGTTTTAAAAAAGAGAATGAAAATTAAAAAAAAAAGTTTTTTTTCTATTTTGTTTAATTTTAAATTAGTTTTTTTAAATTTAGGGACCTTTTTTCTTTATTTTACTTTGACATCAATTTTTTTAGAATTACCTAAAAAAATGAAAATTTTAAATTTTATTCCTTTTTTTCAGTTTGAAACTTATATTATAATAGTAGTTTTTTCTATGTTTTTATGTGGTTTTTTAATCAATTTTTTTAAAAGAAATAGTTTTTTAGTTGAAATTTTTATTTTGCTTATTATTTTTTTAATAATCTCAAATGTTATTTTTTTTAATTTCATTAAAAATAAAAAACTAATTTTAGTAGCTATTCAACTTTTTTTCATTTCATTTATAACTTTTTCTTCTTGTTTACCATCATTAATTAATCAAGAATCAAATAATAGTTACAAAGGAACTATTTTATCAATTTATTATACTTTTCAATCGTTAGGATCATCATTAGGAGGAATCATAACTGCTTGGTTTCAATTGAATTATTTTATTTCTCCCTTTTTAATCAATGTTTATATAAATGTTTTCTGGTTATTTTTTTCTTTTTATTTTTTTAAAAAATATAAGTATAATAAAAAGTATTAATGCAGTAATTTTACATTTTTAAATCCTTTTTCTTCTAAGTAAATTTTTTGTAATTTACTCATAATTCCTTTTTTGCAGTAAAGTAACCAAGTTATTTTTTGATTTAAATTTTTAAAATTTTTATCTAATTTATAAAATGGTATCCAGTATATTTTCATATTAGATATGTTTATAGGTTCTTCTACGTGCTCTGAATATGAACGTATATCTAAGATAGCAGTATCAATGGGACAATAATTTTTTTTTTATTTTCTTAATCAACATAAAGATATAATGAAATTATTAGTAATTATATCTAATTATTATAACAAAACTATGAGAGACAAGTAAAGATTAATAGTTCGTATATTAATATTTTAATACACTAACTAATTAGATATATTATTAAATAAAATTAAATTATTTTAAAATAGAGTATTAATATGAATTATTTTGTAAAAAATTATCCAACTTTATTTTCAGTAAATTCTGTTCAAAAACTGAGATTATTGTCGATTAAAAAGTTGCCAATATTATGCACTGAATTACGATCTTATTTAATAAATAATATTAATGAAATAGGAGGACATTTTTCATCTAACTTAGGAACAATCGAACTCACTATAGCAATTCATTATATGTATAATACTCCTTTTGACAATTTATTATGGGATGTAGGACATCAATCTTATTCTCATAAAATTTTAACCGGACGATTTAAAGATATATTTACTATTGGAAAAAAAAATGGGTTACATCCATTTCCATCTTGTAAAGAAAGTAAATATGATAGCTTTGGAACAGGACATTCTTCGACAACTATTAGTGCTGGTTTAGGAATGGCAGTAGCTGCTCATAAGGAAAAGAAAAATAGAAAAACAATATCTATTATTGGAGATGCAGCTATAGCAGGAGGTATGTCTTTAGAAGCTATTAATCATGCTGCAAGTGTTTCTTCTGACTTTTTAATCATTCTAAATGATAATAATATGTCTATAAGTAACAGCATAGGTATGCTAAAAAATTTTTTTTCAATATTAACTAATAAAAATAAAAGTTGTTTATTTAAAAAAAAAGATTTTTATAAAATTATTTGTAAATGTGGAATCAAATATTATGGTCCTCATAATGGACATAACATCATTTCTTTAGTTAATTTCTTAAAAAAATTGAAACTTGTTAAAGGGATTAAATTACTTCATATCACAACGAAAAAAGGAAATGGATATTTTCCAGCTGAGAGAAATCCGACAAAATGGCATTTTGTTCATTTAAATAATAAAAGAAATAAAACTTTTTCTTTTTTAATTAAAAAAAAAATTACTTATTCAAAAATATTTGGAAACTGGTTATGTAAAATTGCAAAAAAAGATAAAAAAGTTTTAGTTATTACTCCTGCAATGTCGGTAGGTTCAGGAATCGAAAAATTTTCAAAGTTGTTTCCTAAACAATATTTTGATGTAGGAATTGCAGAACAACATGCTGTAACTTTTGCAGCTGGTTTAGCTTCTAAAAAATACAAACCGATAGTAGCTATTTATTCTACTTTTTTACAAAGAGCATATGATCAAATTATTCATGATGTTTCAATACAAAATTTACCAATTTTGTTTGTAATAGATAGAGCAGGAATTGTAGGACACGATGGAAAGACACATCAAGGAATGTTTGATTTAACTTATTTAAGATGTATTCCTAACTTTATTGTTATGGCCCCTAGTAATGGAAATGAATTTATAAAAATGCTAAATACGGGATATTTGCATTTTAATAAACCAATTGCAATAAGATATCCGAAAAAAGAATTTAAAAACGATATTATTTATTCATCAGAAACTATAAAAATTGGTAAAGCATTAATTAAAAGAATTGGAAAAAAAGCTGCTATTTTAAATTTTGGTTCTTTATTTTCATCTGTTGAAAAGGTAAGTAAAAGATTAAATTTTACTTTAGTAGATATGAGATTTATAAAGCCTTTAGATATTAGTTTAATTTTGTTATTAGCTAAAAATTATAATTTTTTAATAACCGTAGAAGAAGGAATTGTATCAGGAGGAGCAGGAAGTAGTGTAAATGAATTGCTAATGTTAAATAAAATAAATGTTTCTGTTTTGAACATAGGTTTACCTGATAAGTTTGTATCTCACGGTAGTCAAAACGAAATTAAAAAAAAAATAAAGTTAGATTCAAAAGGAATTCAAGAAAGAATAGAAACTTGGTTAAATTAAGTTTTATATGAAATATAAATTTTATTACACTAATTAAATTAGTGTAATAGATTATTTTTATTAATTTTCCATTTTAAATTTAGGATAGATAGTTAAAAATGAGTTTTTTTAAGATTTTTTTAATTTAGAAACTACTTTATCTAATACTCCATTAACAAATTTATGACTTTTTTTAGCCCCAAATAATTTTGCAAGTTCTATTCCTTCATTTATTGCTACTTTATAAGGAATATCTTTTCTTTTGATCAATTCGTATAAAGAAAGTCGAAGAACCGCTTTTTCAATTGGATCTAATTTTTTTATTTTTTTTGATATGTAAGGTTTTATAAATTTATCTAAAAATTTGTAGTGGTCTGTAATTCCTATTATTAATTGACAAAAATAAATTATATCTATTTCTTTTTTAGTTATTTTCTTTAGAAATTCGTTTTTTATATCAATTATATTATTGTTTGATAATTGCCAAGAATAAATGGCTTGTACAGCACATTCTCTTGCTTTTCTTCTAGTTATAGGATTCATTTTTTTTCTTATTATAGAAATATATTTTATATATTATATTTTTTATTTAAAAAACGTTTAAGTTAATAATGTTATTGTTTTTTTTTTAATGTAATTCGTATATCCGAATCAATTTTTTGAATGTTAGAAAAAAAAAACTTAGGTGTTTTTGAAATTTCCGAATATTTTTCTAAAAAACATAGAGGTTTTGAGTAATGACCAAATAATTTAGGGGCTATATAAATAATTAGTTCATCAAATAATTTCATTTTAAGTAATGAACCTGAAAGAGTTGGTCCAGATTCGATCCATACATTATTAATTTTCAATTTTCCTAAAGTTAAAAATAAGTGATTTAAGTTTATTCTTTTTTTGGAAAATGGAATCAGTAGTTGACGAACATGTTTTGGCCAAATAAAATTATCGTATTTTACTCGAATTAAAAAAATTTTTCCTTTGGTATTTATAAATTTGTTAAAAGGTGTTAATTTATTTTTACTGTCAATAATTATTCTAACAGGTTGTCTTTTTTTATCTATATTATAAGATTTTAATTTTTTATAATTCAATTCGTTGTACCTTACATTTAACGAAGGATTATCTTTGAGTATAGTATTACTTGTACTTAAAATGGCATCACTTTTTGCTCTAAAATACTGAACGTCTATTCGAGATTTTTTACAAGTAATCCATTTACTTTTTCCGTTTTGAAGAGAGGATCTTCCATCGATAGACATTGCTAATTTTAATCGAATCCAAGGAATTCCTTGTTGCATTCTTTTAAAAAATCCTTTATTTATGCATTTCGCTTCATTTTCTAAAACACCTTCTTTTACAGAAATCCCATTTTTTTTTAACCAAAGAATACCCGAACCGTTAACTTTAGGATTCGGATCTTTTGTAGCTATTACCACTTTAGATATGCCAGCTAAAAAGATTGCTTTACAGCAAGGTGGAGTATTTCCATAATGACAACAAGGTTCAAGAGTGACGTAGGCAGTGGATCCCCTTGCGTGTTCTTTTGCCATATTTATAGCATATATTTCAGCATGATGTTTTCCATATTTTTTGTGCCATCCTTTTCCTACAATTTTTGAATTTTTTACAATAATACAACCTACATTTGGATTAGGATAAGTAGTAAACTTTCCTAGTTTGGCTATTTCAATAGCTTTTTTCATATAAAAAATATCTTTCATTTAGTATCTCTTATTATAATAACATTTTTGTATTTTTTTAAAAAAAATGATTAAAACCTATTTTTTTGAGTTTTATAGGTTTTTTAAATTCTAATAATTGATATCCTTTTTTAAAAGGAGTAATATTTCCTATATGAGTATAGGGTACGTCACTAAATTTCATTAGTTCATCTAACTTTTTTTTTTGTTTTTTAGGTATTGTAAAACATAGTTCATAATCTTCTCCACAATATAAAGCCCAATTTATCCATTTTTTTTTAAAAAAATTATTTTTTAATTTTTTTGATATAGGAAAATTATCTAAATTTAGGGTAGCACCACATTTACTAGCGTTTAAAATATGGTTTAAATCCATAATCAATCCGTCTGAAATATCAATTGCTGAAGTAGCAATATTTCTTAAAATTTTTCCTTGTAAAATTCTAGGTACAGGTCTTAAATGTTTTTTTATCAGAAAATTGTAAATTTTTTTATCAGTAATTGAAATTTTCTTAGTTAATAATTCTAATCCAGCAGCACTATTTCCTAATGTTCCAGTGACGTAAATTAAATCTCCAACTTTAGCTCCGTTTCTAAATAGTGCTTTTCCTTTTGGAATTAAACCATATGCACTAATTGTAATACTTAAAGGTCCTTTAGTAGTATCTCCTCCAATGAGTTTCATTTTGTTTTTATAAATTAATTTAATAAAATTTTTGCTGAAGTATTTTATCCATTTTAGATTTATATAAGGCATCGTGATGGAAAGAGTTAACCATTTAGGATCAGCTCCCATAGCTGCTAAATCACTTAGATTTACAGCTAATGCTTTGTAGCTTAGATCTATAGGATTTATTGTTTTTAAAAAATGAATTCCTTCAACTAAAGTATCTGTACTAACAGATAAAAATTTATTTTTTGGTATTTTTAAAATTGCACAATCATCTCCTATTCCTTTCATTATATATTTATCTTTTTTTTTAAAATGATTAAAATAATTATTTATGATTTCAAATTCGTTAATTATCATATTTTTTTGTTTATTGAGGTCATCTAAGAAATTTCAGTATTATTGAATAATTTTTAAAATTATTATTTTATTTTTTTGATAAGATTTATCATTTCTAAAGCAGCATATGCAGTTTCTGATCCTTTATTTCCTAATTTAGTCCCAGCTCTTTCGATTGCTTGTTCAACTGTATTTGTAATTAATATTCCTAATAAAATAGGAATTTTATTTTTAATACTAATATTGGATAAATTTGAAAAAATAGGATTTACGATAGATTTATAGTGAGGAGTTTTCCCTTTTATGATAGTCCCCAATGTAATTATGGCATCATATTTTTTTTTTTCACATAGAATTTTTGCAATAATTGGTATTTCATAAGTTCCAGGTACGTAAAATATAAAAATATTTTCTTTTTTCACTTGTCCTATTCTAGTTAAGGTGTCAATAGTTCCGTTTAATAGATGATCATTGATAAAATTGTTAAATCTAGAAATAATTATAGCAAAAATTGCACTTTTAGAAATAATTTTTGAATTTAGTATGTTCATATAACATCCTATAGATATAAAAAAATTTGTTGATATTTATTATATTATTTTTTATACAATATAAAAGTATTAATTTTTTAATATTTTTTTAAAATAAAACATTAATTTCATATAATTAATTTATAATTAAAAGTATTCTTTATGTTTTAAAAAATAAAAAAGATAAAGATTTAAATCTTATCTAAAATTTAATAATTTTATTTTAAATATTTTTAATTCAAATATATTGTTTTTTTATTTTTTTTCATGTATATTGTATATATCAATAAAGCGGGGTGGAGCAGTTTGGTAGCTCGTCGGGCTCATAACCCGAAGGTCGTTGGTTCAAATCCAACTCCCGCAACCAAAAATACATAGAAATGTTATTTCTAACATTTTTTCTCTTTTAAATATTAAAAAAATTTTAAACTTAATTAAAAATCCTGTTTTATTTAGTAGTAAATTACTATTTTTCTCATTTATTAATAGTTAAAGTAATATTTTTTTTATGTACGTTTATATTTAAAATGTAGATATATGCTCAGGATTTAATAATGCACAAAAATCCCATTATTAATTTAGTAGAAGAATTTAGACATAGTGTTCCCTATATTAATGCTCATAGAGGAAAAATATTTGTAATTTTATTATCAGGAGAAGCAATTAAACATAAAAATTTTATTCATATAATTAATGATATAGGATTATTGCATAGCTTAGGAATTCGATTAGTCGTAGTATATGATGCTACTCCTCAAATTAAAAAACGTTTAATTAGTAACAATATTGACTTTTTTTACCACAAAGATATTTTAGTAACAAATGCAGAAGTATTAAAATTAATTAAAGAAGAGATCGGAAAATTACAATTAGATATAACAGCGTTACTTTCGATGAGTTTAACCAATACTCCTTCTCAAGGGGCTAATATCAATGTAGTTAGTGGTAATTTTGTCATTTCTCAACCGTTGGGAGTTGATAATGGTGTTGATTATTGTCATACCGGACGAGTTAGAAAAATTAACAAAGAATATATCAAATCTCAATTGGAAAATCGATCTATTGTTTTAATAGGTCCAATATCTGTATCTATCACTGGAGAAAGTTTCAATTTAATTTCTGAAGAAATAGCAGCAGAAATTTCGGTGAAGTTAAAAGCGGAAAAAGTAATAGGATTTTCAAGTTCTCAAGGAATCATTAATAAAAATGGAAAATTTTTTTCAGAGTTATTTCCTAGTGAAGTAAAAAAGATGATTTCGATAAAAAGAAAGTGTTCTTTTTCTGCATCTATTATTCGTTTTTTAAAATCTTCTATAAAGTCTTGTACCGAAGGAGTCAGGAGATGTCATTTGATTAGTTATAAAAAAAATGGATCCTTACTTCAAGAATTATTTTCGAGAGATGGAATAGGAACTCAAATAGTCATGGAATCCTCTGAAAAAATTAGGAAAGCAACTATTAACGATATAGGTGGAATTTTGAAATTAATTCGTCCTTTGGAAGAAAAAAAAATATTAGTAAGGAGGTCAAGAGAACAATTGGAAGTTGAAATTGATAAATTTACTGTTATAGTAAGAGATGAATTAACTATAGCATGTGCCGCCTTATATCCTTTTCAAGATGAAAAAATAGGGGAAATGGCTTGTGTAGTAGTTCATCCAGATTATAGAAAATCTTCTAGAGGAGAAAAGTTATTGCAAATAATACAGAAAGAAGCAAAAAAATTAGATCTAAAAAAAATATTTGTATTAACTACTTATAGTATTCATTGGTTTCAGGAAAAAGGATTCTTGTTAGCGGACATTAATTCTTTACCTGAAAGTAAAAAAAAAATGTATAACTATCAAAGAGGTTCAAAAGTGTTAGAGCTTAATATTTTTTAATAAAAAGAATAGAAGATAAGAATAACTTATCATTCAATATGTTTTTGTATTTTTTTTATAATTCCACTATATCTGACAACTTTATTTTTTATAGTTGCATGTAAAATGTTTTTGTTAGCATATAAAGTTAATTTTTTTTTAGATCTTGTAATGGCAGTATAGAGTAATTCTCTGTTTAAAGTTTTTACAAAACTAAAAGGTAATAATAGTCCTGTATGGATAAATTCTGATCCTTGTGATTTATGAACAGTTATGGTCCATGCTGTTTCATATTTAGGTAACAGATCAATAGGTACAATTTTAATTGCATTGTTTGAAGAAAGAAAAAAAACTGAAAAGTTTTTATTTGAATCTAATAAAGTTATCCCAATATTTCCATTAAAAATTTTTAAATTTTTGTTATTTTCTTTAACTAGAATAGGTTTTCCTACATACCAATTTTTTTTGTTAATTATAGTAGGTTTGATTAAAGAAAGTTTTTTCATTTTGTTTTCTATGCATTTATTAATATGTTTAGTTCCAAAAAATCCTTTTTTTAATACGCAAATTAGTCGATATTTATTAAATAAAGTTATAATTTTTTTAGGATTTTGAGTTGTTTTGATGTTTTTAATATATTTTTTGTATTTTTTAGTAACTGAAAATATCATATTTTTATATTCTTTATTATTCGTTACTGAAATATATTTAATATCCGGATAAACATTGTTAACTATTTTTTTTATTATTTTTGTTTTTCCTAATTTTAGCATCAGAGCAAGTTGATTAATTCCTGATTTTGATGAAAATCGGTAATTTTTTTCTAGAGCACAAATATTATTGTTAATAATAAATTTTGAATTTTTATTAATATATTTTTTGTTTAAAAAATTTGTTTTTTTTAATAAATCTGTAAATTTTTTGGTATATCCTAATTGATGAAAGTAAGAAATATCTTTTAACAAAAATCCTGTTCCTACAGGGGGTAACTGGTTACAATCTCCTATAAATATTATTTTTGTAGATTCTGATACAGATTGAATTAATTTGTTCATTATAAAAAAATCGATCATTGAAGATTCATCAATGATTAATATATCTGCTAAAATAATATTTTTTTTTTGAGTTGTATTTAAATTAAAATTAGATTTTATTTTTAACAAACGATGTAAAGTAGAAGAGCAATTTGGAAGACATTTTTTTTCTGATTTTGTTAAATTTGATATAGAAATATTTTTTTTTATTGAATCTAATAAATTAGAAGCAGCTTTTCCTGTCATTGCTGTTAACTTAATAATGGGAAGGTTGTTGGAAAGTTGAATTATTGAAATAATTAATTTTGATATTAAGGTAGTTTTTCCTGTTCCAGGCCCCCCTATGATGAAAGTAATTTTATTGATCATTGTCATTAAAATAGCTAATTTTTGATAATAGTTTTCTTTTTTAAAATTTATTTTTTTTAAAAAATTTTCATAAAATTTTTTTTTTATTTCCAAGTTACTATTTTTAATTAAAAATTCAATTATCTTTTTTTCTGTTTTCCAAACTTGATAAAGATATAAACTATTGTTTGATAAAATAATCGGATTATTACTATTTTCTTTTCCAATCGCATCGCTTTTTTTTAAAATATTAATCCAATCTTTGGTTGATTTTATGAAATCTATAATTTTCCATAGGTTTTTAACAATTTTTTTTCTAGGATTTCTAAAATATTTTTTTTTTAATAATTTTATAGGTAAACATGCATTACCATTTCCATAAAAATGACTTGTACAAGCAGCAGCTAACATAACAGCAGGTTCATTTTTTTTAGAAACAAAAATAGAAAAATAAAAATCTATGTTTCTAATCATTTTTTTTTTAACAGCTTCTTTTAGTATTTTTTTCATTTTTTAAGCATTATTTATTTTTTTTAAAAGGATAAATTTTTTATTATTAAATCAAATATTTTAGAATATGAAAAAGAATAGTGATAATTAATATTATTAATTAATAAAAATTTTTTTAATTCAATTAAAAGTAATAATATTTATTATTTAATTTTTAATATTTTCATATCAAAAATATTTGATCCATTTTGTTAAATTAAAAACTTTGATAAAGAATTTATTTTCCTTTAAAAAAGTTATCCAATTCATTTACATATTTTTTTTTTGGATTGTACAGATAAATTCCGCTATTTTGTTTAGATGCATTTTTTTCATGGTACATACCTCTAATAAATAAAAAATAAAAACCTCCAAAATTTTTATTAAAATCATACTTTTTTATTTTTTTATTTAAATATCTATTAAGTGCTATAGTATATAACAAACATTGTATATCGTATCGTTGTTTAATTATTTCCTTTTCTATGTTTTTTGTACAATAAAAACTATTATTAATACCTAACCAATTAGATTTATATTCTAAAATATAATATTTTTTATTTAAAAATACAATTAGATCAATAAATCCTGTAATTATTCCTTTTTTTTTCTTAAATTTAAAAAAAGGGGGGGATTGATTTTTAAAATTATTTAGCTGTATTATCTCATTTAATTTTTGATCATTTATCATTTTTTTTATAGGGAAAAAAAATTTTAATTCTTTTAAATATTCGCCCTTTTTCAGTTTTGATAGTACAATTTTTTCTTTGTTAATTTCTCTAAAAAATATTTGATTTATCCAATCTTTTAGGATTGGAACCCATTTTTCATTTAATTCTTCTTTATTAATTTCTTTAACTAGGAATTTTTCTTTTATTTCTTTGGAAAATTCGCATTTTCTTAAAATATTGTGTAGTAAAGATCCTAATTTATTACCTTTTGGAAAATAATGGGGATTTAAAATATTTGAAATAATATTTGTATTTTTTTTATTTGAGGAGAAGGGTTCATTTTTATTTAAATTTATGTTTTCAATTTTTAATTGAGAGTAACTGGTTATATTCCAGTAATTTTTAATATTTCTATGAAATATTTGTACATTTGTACTTTTTACGTTCTTTTTAGAAATTTTTGTAGAAATTTTTTCTTCAAATTTTGAAAAAAATTTAATGTTTTTATAATTTTTAATTTCTTTAATTTCTTTTTTAAAATTAAGGAAATTACATTTTTTTCCTTTTTGAAGAAGATATCCAAAAGCACTTTGGTGTATCGTAGAAAAGATATCGTATTTTTTTTTTCTTGTTTTAGAAATTCTAGCTATTCCTAAACTGCAATGTATAGTTGCTCTCGTTAATGATACGTATAATAATCGTATATCTTCAGAAAGTCGTTCATTATCAACTAAATGAGATTTTTTTGAATTTTTATCTAAATTAAGATTTAATTTTTTTTCTTTTGTAAAATATAACCCTATTTTTTTTTCCGTATAATTCATAATAAAAGGTATCCAAACCAATGGAAATTCTAGTCCTTTTGATTTATGCACAGAAATAATTTTAATAAAATTATTGTTAGTTGGAATATGAAAAAAATTATTTTTTGATAAAAAATTAACATTGTTAATTTTTTTTTCTAACCAATATACAAGAGATTGTTTTTCATTTAACGAAAAGAATTTTTCATTGATTAATTCAGCCAAATGCAAGAAGTTATTAATGTTAAAAAAACTTTTCATTTCTTTATTTAAAGATATTTTTTTTGTTTTAATTTTTATTAAATGTTTTATTAAAGAAAAAACTCCTGATTTTTCCCAAATTTGTTTAAAATATTTAAATTTTTTTATTATCAACGACCAATCTTGAAAATTTAAAAAAATTTTATTTATTTTATTTGAGTTATTTTCTAAAATGTTAGTACATAATGCTCTTTTAATTTTTCTTTCATTTTTAGGATCTAAAATAGCAGTTAGTATCCAAAGAAATTCTTTAGCTTCTAACGAAGCAAATACATTTTTATTAGAAGATAAATAAATTGATGAGATATTTATATTTTTTAAAGCTTTTTGTATGGAATAAGCCTCATTTTTATTTTTTACTATTACAACGATATCTTTTTCTGAAACATAATTTTTTTTGTTTTTAATAGATAAAATTGAACTTTTTCTTTTTCCTGTTTCGAGCCAATAAAAAATGCTTTTAGCGCATTCTTTAGAAATCCATTGTTCATAATTTTTTTTAGAAATTGTCTCTTTTGAATTAAAAAAAATAGAGAAAGAAGGTTGAATAGAATTTTTTATTCTAAAATAATTTTTTTTATTTTCTATTGAATAAACAGAAGGAATAAATTTTATTTTTGAAGTTAAAAATGGATTCTGAACTCTAGAAAAAAATAAATTTATATTTTTAACTATATGAGGTGTAGATCTCCAATTTGTATCAAGAAAAAAATGTGATTTAATTTCAAATTTTGATTGTAAATAAGAAAGTATACTTGCTCCTCTAAAATTATAAATAGATTGTTTTGGATCTCCTATTAATAGTAAAAATATATTTTTTTGTTTATAAAATATTTTTTTAATGATTTTATATTGTTGTAGATTAATATCCTGAAATTCGTCGATTAATATTGAACAAAATTTTTTACTTATTTTTTTTAGAAAATTATTTTTTCTTTTTTTTAATTCTTTAAAAAGTAATTTTGAAAAATCAGAATATTCCAATTTTCCAGTATTTTTTTTTTCAAAATTAACATATGAAAGTATATTTTTGATAGATGTTAGAATGAATTCTTTTTTTATAGATATTTTTTGTTCTAAAAAAAAGTTTATATAAATAAAAAAATTGTGCATTTTTTTATTTTTTTTATTTTTTACATTTATTTTTTTTTGAAAATAAATTAGTTCATTAGGAATAAAATAATCGATTGTTTTTTGTTTTGCCCAAAAATTTATGGTATTTATCCATTTTTTCTTGTTTTTTTTGCCCAAAAATTTTTTATTATTGGAAATATTATCAATTAAAAGGAATATTTTGTTTTTAATTCCTAACCAAGATTTTTTAAAAAAATTAATTTTTTTGATATTTTTTTTATGTAAATGTTCTAAATTTGGAATTTTTTTTATTTTAAAAGTAGGATTATTTTTTTTGTAAAAAATCCAAGGTTCAATTTCTTTAAATAAATTTAAAGGTGTTTTCCAAGTTTTATAAATAATATTTAATAGTTCCTTTGAAAAAAAATAACATTTTTTTCTCCAAAAATTTATAGTTGCTTTTAGATATATATTTTTTTCATTCATATTTTGTTTAAAATTATTTATAGGATTTATATGAAAAGAAAAATGATTTAGTATTCTATAAAAGAAACTGTCTACGGTAAAAATTTTTGCTTGATTTAAATCTTCTTCTGCTTTTAAAAGTAAAAGATAAGCTGATTTTAAATTTTGAACTTGATTTAAAATCATATTTACATATGCATCATAAATATTTTTTTTAAAGCAAGCATACTTTAGATTTTGAATAATTTTTTTTATTCTATTTAAAATTTCTTCTTTTGCTGATTTGTTAAAAGTTAATACAAGAATTTCGTTTATTGATAAAGGTTTATTATTATTTTTATAGTTAATGCCTAATATTAATCTGATATAAGTTACGACTATAAAAAAAGTTTTTCCTGTTCCAGCAGAGGCTTCGATTATTTTTTTTCCAGTTAATGAAAATTTCATTATATCTTTTATTTTTTTATTTTCTTCCATATATTTGACAAATAAATTAATAGTTAATTTGATTTAAAATAGGAACAATCCATTTTTCACAAACTTTGCACATTTTTTGAATTAATTCTTCGGTTATTTCAGGAATAATCTTTTTAATGTAAAGATCATCTTTTTCTCCAGAAATAATCATATTTCCATACCAGGTTTGTAGAAAATTTTTTTTTGCCTGTTTAATATTTTTTTTATCTAAAAACATAGTTTTTTGAGTTGTATTATAAATCCTTTTCATCCAAGAAAATCCAGATTTTGTTAATAAAATAGGACTATTTAATCCTTTTAAATATCCTTGAATAAAATATTCAAGATATGATATAGCTATGTTTTTTTCAATTGTTAAAAATAAATACTTTTTGTTTTTTATTCCATATAAAACAGAAGTTCCTTTACCTCCTGAAATACAGTATATTAAATGTTCTAACCACAATGATATCATATCATTATAATTTAATAGGGTTGATTTCCATTTTAAAATACCTGTTTCTTGTACGTTATTTAACGTTCCATATATTGTGTTTTTAGATAAACAAAAATATATTTTTTTATCTTCTAATTTTTTTTTATTTTCTAAAATTTTTTTTGATAGAATTAATAATTCTTCATATTTTTCCTTATATATATAAAAATAATTAAAATTATAAGGTAATCTTCCTGAGAATTGAAAATCTTTTAAAATTTTTTTTATGGATTTTTTTTTAATTAATCCATTTAAAATTTTTTCGTTTAAGCTGTAAATTTCAAGTGAATTTAAAGCGAAAGGTTCATTTTTAGTTAAATTTTCATTTTCAGTTGGAAATACAATTTCCAGTCTATTTTGAAAAAAAAATCGAACAGGATTTTTCCAAAATAAAATTAGTTTTTTTAATTCAATTTTTTTTTCGAAATAAAGATTCATTTTCTTAAAAAAATTAAATTCATTTTTATTTTTATTGGATAAAATTTTAAACCAATCAGCGTCAAAACTTTGATATTTATTCGTTTTACTAAAGTTTTCGGTGTCAAATGAATTTGTTGAATGAAATAAATGAATATGTTTTAGTATCTCTTGTTTTTTTGATTTTTCTTTTATGAAAAAGTTATTTTTAATATAATTCAATAATTTTTCTATTAAAATAGATGGAGCAGATTTTAAATTATTATTTGGACAATAATTAATATAGCTTAAAATAAAATATTTTTTGGAAGATGCTAAAATTTCTAAAAAGGTATAAGAATCTTTTTCTATTAAATTTTCATGATTTTTATATTTTTTTTCTTCTGAAAGATCAAAGTATTTATTAGGTTTAATTCTAGGATAGATATGTTTATTTAAACCTAGTATGTAAATTACTTTGAATGGAATGATGTTAAAATTATATAAACTTAAAAAAGTTATTTTTTTTGTTGAATAATATTTTTTTTTAAAAAAATTTTTAACACTGATTAGAAATTTTTTAACAAAAATATTAATAAAAACTTTTTTTTTGTAATTTTGATTAATTGCAAAATAAATATTTTTTTTCCAAATATTTTCATAAATAATATATTTTTTTTTTAAAATTAGATCTTCTTTTAAAAAAAAATATACTATCATTTTTTTAAAAATAGGTAACCAGTCTTTGAATTTTTTCGGTTTTGAAATAATTTTTTTCCATTTATTTAAAGTGGTCATAAACTGAATTAATTTTTCTAAAACATTTATTTCTTTTTTTTCTGTTATTTTAAATGGAGATATGTTTCTCCATAATTTATCATAATCGTTCATAGCATAACCAAGTAGTAATTTTTTAATGCCATTTTCCCAGGTGTTTTTATCGGTCAAATTCAAACCTAATTTATTTAAATGGTTATTGTTTAATCCCCATCTGATATTAGTATTTTTTATCCAAACTTTCAAAATTTCTAGTTCTTTCTTTGAAAAGTTAAATTTTCTTGATATAAATTTAAATTGTAATAACTCTAATACATCTATATTACAAAATTTAAAATCATGAAGTTTAAATAGCTTTTCTAATAGGTATAAAATAGTTCTATTTTCTTTAGAAGTTTGATTCAAAATAGTGAAAGGAAGAAAATTCTTTTCACCTTTTTTATTGAAGACAGATCTTATTGTTGCCGAGTAATTATCTATGTTTGAAACAAGAACTAAAATATCTTGAGGGAAAATTTTTTTGTTTTCATTTAAAATTTTTAATAAATTATTTTGTAGATTTTCAACTTCTCTTCTAATGTTATGACAACAATGTATTGATAAAGAAAAATCTTTCTTTGATATTTCTTGTTTTAATTTTTTGTAAGAAAATATTTCGTTTTTTAAGAAAAAAATTTCATTTTGTATATAGAATAATAATTTTTTTTTAGGATTTTCTATTTTTTTAGCCAGTGACGTATATTTTTTAATTGGAATTTTTTTAAATAAAAACAGTTTTTTGTAAGCATATTTTGTTAATGAAAATAATGAATTATATAAAATATTTTTTTTAAATTCTCTATTTATATAAGTGTTAAAAACTATATTTTTTTTAGAAAAAGATATGTTTTTTATTTTATAAGGAGAAATTATGAAAATGTGAATATCTAAATAAGGACTAATTTGATTCAAGATTTTTAGGTAATTTTCATATAAATGATGTATTCCTATTATAAAAATACGATTAGAAAAAAATGTATGTTTAAATTTTTTAGATCTTATTTTTTTAAAAAGCAAATTAGTTAAATTTAAAAAATGCAAACGGTTATTTTTAGTTATTTCATTCCATAATTTTTTTTGCCATTTTTCAGAAGAATTTTTCTTATCTAAAAGAATATTTTTTTCCCAGTTAATAATTAATTTATTTTGATGCAATAAATATTTTGAAAATAAATCAGCCATAAAAGTACAAAAATGAATTTTTTTTATTTGAGTGTCAATTTTTCCAAAATTGCTTATAAATTTTTCTATTGACGAAATATTCATTAATTTCCAAGTTAAAGAATCTTGTTCAAATTCATCTTTTTGAAATCTAAAATTGAAATTTTTTTTAAATATTTTCCATATAAAATTATACATATTTTTGAATTCAATATTAGCACTAATTTGTTCTCTTTCTGCAATAAAAATATTGATCCATTCTTCCATATTTTCATTTTCTATTAGAAAATATTCTTTTTCTAAGGGATTTTTAAGAGGGTTTTTTTTAATTATTTTTAAGCATTTTATAATAATTGAATTTAGATTGTTAGATGTGTATAAATAAATCATAAAAACCTTTTTTAAAAAATGTTTTTGTTTTTTATATGTCTTAAAATTACTTTTTTTTGCAAATATGGACATCTATTTTTGGATAAGGAATATTAATTTTATTAGCATCAAGTGCCTTTTTAAATTTGGCCATCAAATCCCAATAAACTAAGTTTAAATCATCAATTTTACTCCAACATCTAACGATAAAGTTTAAAGAGGAAGGAGCTAATTCACTTAATCCAACTACTATCCCCCTTTCTTGTAAAACTCTTTTTTCATTTTTTGCTACTTCTCTTAATATTTCTATTACTTTATCAATATCTGAATCATAAGCAACACTAATAATAAATTCGTTTCTTCTAGCTGGTTCTCTAGAATAGTTAATAATGTTGCCAGCAATAATTTTTCCATTAGGAACAACTACTATTTTTCCATCTAATGTTCTTAATGTAGTATAAAATATATGAACGTTTAAAACAGTTCCAGCTACATTTCCTAAATCTACATATTCATTAGTTCTTAGTGGTCTCAATGTAACTAATAAAACTCCAGCAGCAAAATTTGATAACGATCCTTGCAATGCTAATCCTATAGCCATCCCAGCGGCTCCTAATATAGCAATAACCGAAGTTGTTTGAACTCCTATGCAACCTAATGCTGCTATTATTGTAAAAGTAATAATAACGTATCTTACTAGAGTAGATAAAAAACCAGCTATAGTAGCATCAATATGTCTATTAATTAAAAGTTTGTTTACTCCATTAGAAATGATTTTTCCTATAAATAAACCTACTATTAAAACAGTAATAGATGACATAAGATTTATTATGTAATCAAACAAAAGTTCTTGATTTCGTATAATCCAATTTCCTGCATGATTAATATCGCTTACTACATTTAATTCTTCCATTTTTATTTCCATATATTAGATTTTTGGATAAGTCAAATATTTTCAATATTTATTTGAAATTTTTATCTGTTAAATATTCAATTGGTACATAAAGTTAATTTTTGATTTTCAGATACATATTAATTACGAAGAATAAGATTGCATTTATTCTCCGTATTTATTTAATATTTTAATAAAGGAAATAAGTAGAGTAATTTAAAAAAATTATAATACATTAAATGCGTTTAATTTTTTAAAGATTTTTTTTAAATAAGCATTCATTGAAATTTTTCCACATTCAATCCAAACACGAGGATCGTAATATTTTTTATTAGGGATATTTTTTCCTTCTGGATTACCTAGTTGAGATTGTAGATATTCTTTATTTTTTTTATAAAAGTTTAGAATTCCTTTCCAATTAGCCCATTGAATATCAGTATCAATATTAACTTTTACAACTCCATATTTAATAGCTTCTTTTATTTCTTTTTCGGAAGAACCTGACCCTCCATGAAATACAAAATTTAAAGGATTAAAAGATAGACCATATTTTTTTTTAATAATTTCTTGAGATTTTTTAAGTATTTTAGGTTTTAAAAAAACATTTCCTGGTTGATAAACCCCATGAACATTTCCAAATGAAGCTGCTATTGTAAAATTTTTACTAGTAGCATATAATTTTTCGTAAGCGTATAAAACATCAATAGGTTGAGTATATAACAATTTTTTATTGATAAGAGAATTATCGATTCCATCTTCCTCTCCACCAGTACAACCTAATTCTATTTCTAATAACATATTTAAATCATGCATATGTTTTAAGTATTTACAGCAAGTGTCGATATTTTCTTTAATTTTTTCTTTAGATAAGTCAATCATATGCGATGTAAATAAAGGATGTCCGTGATTTTTAATATATTTTTTTCCTTCATCTAACAATTCATCAATCCAAAATAATCTTGATTTTGGGCAATGATCTGTATGTAATATAATAGGAATATTATAATAGGAAGAAATTAGATGTATATGTTTAGCCGCAGATATAGCACCTAAAACAGCTTTTTTTTCCTTCTTAATTTTTTTAGATTTAATATCTGCTATGAACTCAGATCCTCCATATGAAAGTTGAATAATAACGGGAGAATTTATTTTTTCTGCAGAATTTAAAATAGTATTTATAGAATCTATTCCGGTACAATTAATTGCTGGAATTGCAAAATTATTTTTTTTAGCAAACAAAAATAATTTTTTTGCTTCATTTCCGGACAAAACTCCTGTTTTTTTAAAATTTAATTTTTTTTTCATTTGAAATTCTCTATTTTTAAAAAAATTTAAGTATTAGTGGAATTAATTTGTTTTTTTTTATCTATTTTAAAATATTTTTTTTGTAACATACTAATAGTCGGTAATGTATTTCCTTCAATAAATGATAAAAATGAACCTCCTCCGGTTGATACGTAGGAAATCTTTTCTTTTATCTTTAACATTTCAATTACAGCCAAAGTATCACCTCCTCCAGCAAGAGAAAAAGCATTACTCTTAGAAATTTCTAAAGCGATCGATTTAGTTCCTTTTTGAAAGTTTTTAAATTCATATACTCCTACAGGTCCATTCCAAATAATTGTCTTTGCTAATTTGATTATTTTTAATGCTTTTGATATAGTTTTATCTCCGAAATCCATAATTTCTTCATTTTCTTTAATATCAGAAGTATTTTTTACTCTAGCAACGGCATTTTTAGAAAATTCTGTTCCAACTCTTGAATCCGTTGGAATCAAGATATTAAATTTTGATTTTAATTTTTTTGCATGATGCAAATAGTCACGTTCAAACAAGGATTTTCCAATTTTTTTATCAGTAGCTATAAAAGTATTAGCAATTCCTCCTCCTACAATTATGGTGTTTGATATCTTTCCTAAAGATTGCAAAATTTTAAATTTAGTAGATACTTTTGATCCCCCGATAATAGAAACAACAGGTTGAACAGGATTTTTTAACGCTTTTTTTAACGATGAAAGTTCGGATAAAAATAAAGGTCCTGCGCAAGCTATTTTAGAAAAATATCCAATTCCACAAGTTGAAGCTTCTGATCTGTGAGCTGTTCCAAAAGCATCCATGACAAATACATCGCATAAAGAAGCGTATTTTTTTGATAATAAACTGCAATTTTTTTTTTCTCCTATGTTAAATCGAACATTTTCAAGCATTATTATTTCACTTTTTTCAATTTCTTTAAATGAAAATGTTTTACTAAAAGTAATTTTTACTGAATTAAAGTATTCTTTTAAATATTGAAAAATTGGAAGCAAAGAAAATTTTTTTTGAAAATTTCCTTCTTTAGGCCTTCCTAAATGAGAACAAATAATTATTTTTGCTCTTTTTTTAATAGCTAACTCTATTGTTGGAATAGAAGCTGTAATTCGAGCATGTGAAGTAATTTTTCCGTGATCATTTATTGGTACATTTAAATCTAATCTAATTAATACTTTTTTGTTATACAAATTTAATTCTTTCATTGATATGACAGGCATTTATAAATTTCCTTGTAAAAATGAAAATTGTTTTGATATTTGTTTTTCAAAAAAATTTTTTTAAAAAATATCTTTTTATTTAAATTATATTTTTTATAATTTAAACCAAACACTTATTCCATCGAGAAACATTTGAACCGATAACATAATTAAAATTAATCCCATTAGACGTTCTAAAGCATTTACTCCTTTTGAACCCAATATTTTTAAAAAAAATCCTGAAAGTAACAAAACAATTAAAGTAAAAAACCAAGAAAAAATTAAAGAAGCAGATAATAGAAAAATTTTTTCAGGATATTGATGTGACATTAACATAAGAGTTGCTAATAATGAAGGACCAGCAACTAAGGGTATGGCTAATGGAACTATAAATGGTTCTTCTTGAGTATTTTTTTTTGATTCTTTAATAAGAGACTGTTCTGGAAAAATCATTTTTATTGATATTAAGAATAAAATAATTCCTCCTGATATTGAAACAACTTCTGTTCTTAAATTAAGAAAAGTAAGTATTTTTTCTCCTAAAAACAAAAATAATAACATAACTAAAAGAGAAATTATCATTTCTCTCAACAAGATAAACCGACGTCTTCTTCGAGGAAGATCTTTTAATATTGACATAAAAATAGGAAGGTTTCCTAGAGGATCCATTATTAAAATTAATAATGTTACGGTGGATACCATTTCTTTCATTTCTATTTCCTGTTTTATTTAATTTAAGTTACTTAAAGTAGTATACTGTCTATTGTAACTTTTTTAAAATTTAAATAAAATGTAATCTACCTTTAGTATATAAAAATGTAATAATTAAATATTACAATGTAATATTTAACAAAAAATATTTTTGTATATATGTTATCGATAATGTTTTTATGTTTTCTATATTATAGAAAATTTTTGTTCATTTTAATTTTTATTTTTGAATCAAAATATTTTTTGTATTAAAAATATTAAATTTTTATTTTTAGTTAAACAAAAAAATTTTAATTTTATTTTTTAGGAGATGGGAAAAATTTTTTATTTTTTGAATAAAGTATGAATATTTTATATTAAAAAAAAAAATGACCGTAAAAAAAATTATGAAAAAATCTGTAGGTTTTGTTGGTTGGAGAGGAACAGTAGGAACAGTATTAATGCAAAGAATGTTAGAAGAAAAAGATTTTGAAAATATAGATGCTATTTTCTTTTCTACTTCTCAAATTGGAAAAAAAAACTCGCTTGTTCAAAAAATATCTTTAGATGATATCAAAAATGCATACGACATTGATGATTTGAAAAAGATGGATATTATTGTTACTTGTCAAGGAACAGAATATACTAATAAAGTATATTACGAACTAAGAAAAAGAAATTGGAAAGGATATTGGATAGATGCAGCTGCTTCTCTTAGAATGGAAAAAGATAGTGTTATAGTGTTAGACCCTATAAATAATTTCTTTATAGAAGAATCTATAAGAAGAGGAATTAAAACTTATGTTGGCTCTAATTGTACTGTTAGTTTAATGTTATTGGCTTTAGGTGGTTTATTTTCTAATAACTTAATTGAATGGAGCACAATTCATACTTATCAGGCTGCTTCTGGAAGTGGAGCAGAAAGTATGTTAGAGTTGATACAACAAACAGGAGTGATTTTGAATAATATTTCTGATGTTCTTAAAAGTTCAAGTGTATTGGAAATTGAAAAAAAAATAAATTTAACTATCCGATCTTCTCATTTTCCTACTAAAAATTTCAAAGCTCCATTAGCGTATAGTTTAATACCTTGGATAGATAAAGAAATGAACAGTGGTCAAAGTAAAGAAGAATGGAAAGTTCAAGCTGAAACTAATAAGATTTTATCTAGATCTAACAATCCTATACTTTTAGATGCAACTTGTGTTCGAATAGGTTCTTTACGTTGTCATAGTCAATCATTTACAATAAAATTAAAAGAAGATCTTTCTATTTTGGAAATAGAAAATATTTTATCTTCTCATAATCCTTGGGTAAAAGTTGTACCTAATACTATAAAAGATACGCTTTTATATTTAAACCCTATTGCTGTTACTGGTACTTTAGATATTCCAATAGGAAGAATACGTAAATTAACAATTGGTTCTAGATACCTATCAGCTTTTACGGTTGGTGATCAGCTTTTATGGGGAGCTTCAGAACCAATAAGAAGAATGTTAAAATTTTTAATTAAATAATTTTACATTTCATTATTTTTTTTTAGAAGATGATAATCAGTAGAATTTTTTTTTTCTACATTAATTAATTTGCAATTCATAAATTGACAAAATTTTGGTATATCTCTTTTTGAAGAAAAATCATTGGAAATTACTAACAAATATTCTCCAAAATTCATGTTTCTAACTTTTTTTCGCAATAACATAATATTTTCTGGACATCGAAAATTTCTTAAATCTAGTTTTTTTTTGATCATTTTATAAATTCCTAAATTTAATTTTAAAAAATAATTTTTATAAAGTAAAAAAAATAAGAAAATAATTTTTATTAAAAAAAATATTTGTAATATGTTAAGTTTATTGTTAAAAACATACTTTTTTGAAAAAAGTATGTTTTTAAAAAACTTGAAAATTTTTTTAAAATCTTAATTTTGATTAAAATTAAAAGATATATTTTAAAAATGCTACGATAGAAAGATAGATAAATTTTGTAATTTACTCCAAATTAAAAATTTTTTTTCATTACTTTTGATATTTATTTCTATTTTAATTAGTAATGATAACGCAAAATATAATTTTTTGAGATCGTTTTTTTTAAGGCAACGCATAAAATATATAAAACGATTATTTTTTATATTTTCTTTTTTTAAAAAAAATTCTATTTTTTTATTTTGAAAGAAAAACTTTATTAAAAGTAATAAATCTTTTTGAAAAAATCTAATTAAATTTAAGGGATTATATTTTTTATATATAATTTCATTTATAATTTTTACTGATTTTTTTATGTCTCCAGAAAGAATCGAATTACTCCATGTTACAGGGAACGTTTCTTCATTGTTAACAACTAATTGATCAATTTCTTCTAATGTAATATTTTTGTTCTTTAAATAAAAAAGTTCTATTATATTTAGTATTTGTTCAAAAATAGATAAATTATTTTCATATTTTTTTTGTATTTTTGTCTGAACTTTTTCTGACAAAGTTGGATTAACAAGCAATATTTTTCTTTTCATCCATAATTCTTTGTTTGATTTATTAGAAAATGAACAAAAAATTGAAATTCCTCCAAGATCTTTTTTTTTTTAAGAATTTTGTTTTTTATATAATAAAAATTATCGTGTTGAATAACAATTATATTTTTTTTGCTCAATAAAAAAAATATTTTTGTAAGCTTAGGTTTTAGAAAAAACATTTTTTTTTCATTTTTTATAATTAATATTATTATCATTTTAAAGTTAAAAATATTTTTGTTTTCTAACAAAAAAAATATTTTGTTCCAATTAAATTTTGACGAAATAAAAAATGTTTTTTTTTCAAAATAATGTTTTTTTTTAGCTATTTTGAATATTTTTTTTTTAGCTTCTTCTAATAAAATTAATTCTTTTCCAATTAATAAGTAATAGTAGTAAAAATTTTTTTCATTAATGATATGGATTTGATTTAGATAAATTTTTTTTATGTTAAACATAATAGTTAATATTTTATATTTTTATAAAAAATAACATTAGATTATTTTTTATATTTTTAAAAGAAATTAAGTAATTTAAGAAAAATTAATTGAAAAATAATTTATTTAGTTATTTCATTTTATATATGAATAGTATTACTTTACAACAAAATTAATTATTTTGTTAGGAATAAAAAATATTTTTTTTATTTTTTTTTCTTTTAAAAAATTTTCAATAATATTTTTTTTTAAAATTTTAGAAATAACATTTTTTTTACTTTCATTTTTTAAAAAATTTAATGTTTTCTTTTTTTTTCCATTTATTTGAATTACAATTTGAAAAATTGTTTTTTCTAAAAAATTTTTATCGAACGTAGGCCATTTAACGAAATCTATTTTTTTTCTGGAAGTTATTCTTTCAAGAATAACAAAACTAAAATGAGGAATAAACGGATATAGCATTTTTATGATATTAATTAATGCAAATCTTACTAAGTATTTATCTTCGGGTTCTTTAATAGGAAAATTAATTATTTTTTTCGTAAATTTAATAATAGCTGCTATGGCATTGTTGAAGGTTTGTCTTTCATCTATATTTTCAGTAACTTTTTTGATAGTTTGATTTAAGCTAATATAAAATGATTGTTGACAAAAATTGAGATTTTGTACTTTTATTTTTTTAATCGAGTCTTTATTTTTAATATTTTTAAGACAAAACTTCCAAAGTTTGTGAATAAATCGACTCATTCCTTTTATAGAAGATGGATTCCATTCAATTGAAATTTCTGGGGGAGCTGAAAACATAATAAATAATCTTAAAGTATCAACACCATAGTTTTTTATAACTGATTCAGGATCTATTCCATTATTTTTGGACTTTGACATTTTTATCATGCCAGCATGGAATGCTTTAATTTTATTTTTTGTATACGCTTGAATAATTTTTCCCTTTTTATCTCGTGAAATATTAATTTCATTGGGAGATATCCAAATTTTTTCTTTTTTTTCGTTAAAAAAATAGAAAGCATCAGATAAAACCATTCCTTGACACAAAAGTCTTATAACTGGTTCATTATAAGGAACTAATTTAAAATCTCTAAGCATTTTGTGGTAGAATCGAAAATATAGTAAATGCATAGTAGCATGTTCAATCCCGCCTACATATTGGTCTACTGGTAACCAATATTTAGCGGCATCAAAATTAATCATTTCTTGTTTGAATTTAGGACAAGTATACCTTGCATAATACCAAGAAGATTCAATAAATGTGTCAAAAGTGTCCGTTTCGCAAACGTTCTTTTTTTTATTAATGATAATAGATCTGGAAGATATAGAGTTTTTTTTTGGTAAAATTAAAGGAAGTAATTCTTTAGGTATGCAAATATTTTTATTTTCTTTTGTAATGGCTATCGGTATAGGAGTTCCCCAATATCTTTGTCTCGAAATTCCCCAATCTTTTAATTTATAAGATATTAGCTTTTTAGCTATTTTTTGATTTTTTAAAAAGTTAAAAATGATGTTAAATCCTTTTTTAATACTTAATCCAGTAAATTTATTTGAATTAAATAAGTATCCCTTTTTTAATATAGAAACATTGCCAAAATTTGGTTTACATCCATTTAGATTTAATAATACAAATTTAGGTTTAATTTGATTAAACTTAGAAAATGTCCAGTCTTTCTTATTATGAGCAGGTATTCCAATATAAAAACTTTTTTTATTATTTTTATTTTTAACATAATTACTTATCCATATTGGAATTTTTTTTTTATTAATAGGATGAATTGCAGTTAGGTTTGTTTTCTTTCCTTTCATAAAAAAAAAATTTTCTTTATCAAAAAAATTTTTATTATCATTGATAAAGTTTTTGATTGAGCTGTCTACTTTAGATAAAAATTTAGTTAATTTGTGTTCTGTAGACATGATAATGAAAGTTGCGCCCATAATACATTCTAAGTTTTTGATATAAGCAGTGAAAATAGTATTTAAGTTTTTAACCTTTAATTTAATTTCTATATTTATAGTTTTTCCTATCCAGTTTTTTTGCATATTTTTTACTTTTTCAGGCCAAAATTTTAAATTTTTTAAATCTTTTAGCAATTCTTCAGCATATTTAGTAATTTTAATAAACCATTGAGGAATATTTTTTTTAATAACTCTTGTTTGACATCTCCAACATAGTCCATCAATTACTTGTTCGTTAGCAAGAACTGTTTTATCAGTAGGACACCAGTTAACGAGATCAATTTTTTTGTAAGCCAATTTTTTTTTAACAATTTCTGTAAAAAACCATTGTTCCCATTTATAATAATCTGGTTTGCAAGTAGTTAATTCTCTATCCCAATCATAACTAAACCCCATTTTTTTTAGTTGTTTTTTCATTGATTTTATATTTTTATATGTCCATTCCATAGGATGAGTATTATTTTTTATAGCTGCAATTTCAGCCGGTAGTCCAAAAGCGTCCCATCCTATCGGGTGTAATACATTTTTACCTAGCATTCTTTGATATCTAGATATCACATCACCAATAGTGTAATTTCTTATATGTCCCATATGTAAACTTCCGGAAGGATATGGAAGCATTACTAAGCAATAATATTTTATTTTTTCAGGATTTTCATAAACTTTAAAAGTTTTTTTTTCTTTCCAATATTTCTGGACATATTTTTCTATTTTTTTTGCTTGATATGTTATATTCATTTAGTTTTATATCTTTCTATAAGTTTTTAATAAAAATTTTATTGGTAAAAAACATCTATTTTTGAAAAATTTAAAATTGATAAAAGTACTGCTATTAAGAATGTTTAATATAATATTTATTTTTTTAAAGAAGGTAAAAGTAAATTTTTAGGAATTTTTACATGAATTGTTAAAATTTTTCTATTATCTATTGTAGATATTTTAAATTGATAATTATCGATACAAATTATTTTGTTTATTTTAGGTACATATCCTACTTTTTTTATAATTAGACCTCCAATAGTATCAACTTCTTTATCGAAAAAATTTGTATTAAATTTTTCATTAAATTCTTTAATTTGAGTTAATCCTTTGATTAAGAAGGTAAATTGGTTTATTTGTCTAATATTCATTTCTTTAACATTATCAAACTCATCTTCAATTTTTCCTACAATTAATTCTAGTATATCTTCGATTGTAATTAATCCTGACACAATTCCAAATTCATCTATAACTATAGCCATATGATTTCTTTTTAATTGAAATTCTTTTAACATTTTATCAAGGTGTTTACTTTCAGGTACAACAATAGGAGGTCTAAGAAATTTTTTTATGAAAAATAATTTTTTTTCTTTGTATATAAAGGATAATAAATCTTTGGCTATTAAAAAACCTTCAATATAATTTTTATCTTTACTCATAACAGGAAATCTAGAATGAGCAGATTTGATAATAATTTCTAAACATTTGTTCAAATTATAGTTTAAATTTAAAGTAATCATTTGAGTTCTAGGAATCATTATTTCTTTAACTGTTTTTTTTGTTATAAGTATTGCTCCTTCTAGCATATTTTTAGTAGTTTGATCAATTAATTCTTTTTCTTTCGATTCTTGTATTAACTTTAGTAATTCTTCTCTATTTTTTGGTTCATCATTAAAGATTTGATGTAATAAAATCGAAAAAAATCCTTTTTTATTATCTTTATTAATATTTTTTAAGAAGGAATCGTTCATAAAATTTTAGTATATCTCTTGCTTTTTTACAAAAAATTGTAATGTAAGTTACATATTGCTTATATATGGATTCTTAAATCCTAATTTATGCATTATTTTACATTCTAATGATTCCATTTTTTTTGTTTCTTGTCTATTAGTATGATCGTGTCCTAGTAGATGTAATATTCCGTGTATAAATATATGTGCCCAATGTTCCTTGATGTTTCTTTTTTGTTTTTTTGCTTCTATTGTCATTATTTCGCTGCAAATTATTAAATCTCCTAAAAGGATTTTACTATTATTTAAAGTAACATTATAAGGAAATGAGAGTATATTTGTTGGTTTTTTTATTTTTCTATAAATAAAATTTAATTTTTTTATTTCTAATGTATTAACAATTCTAATTGTTACGATTTTTTTTTTTAGAAGGAAACTGTCTTGCCCAATTTATAAATTCTATTTTTTTAGGACAAAATTGTTTTTTTTTAGTTATATTTTGCAAATTAATAATAATCATATTTTTTATAAAATAGTTTTTTATCTCGTATTAAATTTTTTAGTATTTTTTAGTAAACTAGATTAATTAACATAATTTATAAATATACCTCTAACAGAATTAATAAATGTATTTGTGATTTTTATTTTAACGAATTTTCCAATCATTGTAGATAATCCTTGAAAATAAGCAGTTCTGTTATTTTCTGTTTTTCCATATAATTCAGAAATGTTTTTTTTAGAAACTCCTTCAACTAAAATAATTTGAATGCTGTTCATCATTTTTTTCGTCCAATTTAATGCTTGTTTTCTTATTCTTTTTTGCAGTAGATCAAGTCTGATTTTTTTCTCAGAATAACTTGTTTCATTGTCTTTCATAATAGAGGCTGGTGTTCCTGGTCTTGGAGAATATATAAAACTAAAACTCATATCGAAATTAATTTCTTCAATTAATTTAATTGTTTTATAGAAGTCTTTTTTAGTTTCTCCAGGAAATCCTACTATAAAATCAGAACTAATTTGCATTTTAGGTCTAATTAAAAGTAATTCTGAAATTATTTTTTTATAATCCGATATAGTATGTCCTCTTTTCATTAATTTCAAAATTCGATTTGAGCCGCTTTGTACTGGTAAGTGAAGAAAATTAACCAATTTAGGTACTTTTTCATAAACGTTAATAATTTTTCTTGTAAATTCTACAGGATGGCTAGTTGTAAATCTAATTCTTTTTATTTCTTTAATTTCAGCTATCAGTTCAATTAATTCTGAAAAAGAACAAATACCTCCATACGCCGTTTCCCCTTTGTAAGCATTTACATTTTGCCCTAATAAATGAATTTCTTTGATTCCTTTTTTTGCTAAAGAAACGATTTCAAATAATACATCATCACATTTTCTACTAACTTCCACCCCTCTAGTGTAAGGTACAATACAAAAAGAACAATATTTATTACATCCTTCCATTATAGAGACATAAGAAGATAATTTTGACACTCTAGGTTCTAGTAACGAATCAAATTTTTCTTCTGTAGGAAAACTAATATCGATAAGAAAAGTTTTATTTTTTTGAATTTCATTTATCATATTAGGCAATCGATGTATAGTCTGAGTTCCAAAAATAATATCAACATAATTGGCTCTATTATAAATTTCTTTACCTTCTTGTGTTGCAACACAACCACCTACGGCAATGATTATTTTTGGATTTTTTTCCTTTATTTTTTTCCATCTTCCAAGTTGATGAAATAATTTTTCTTTTGCTTTTTCTCTAATAGAACACGTATTGAGAATCAATACATCTGCTTTAAAAGGAGTATCTGTTAAGCAATATTTTTTTTTATTTAATAAAAAAAGATTGGAAATTATAGATGAATCATATTCATTCATCTGACATCCCCAAGTTTTAATATGTATTTTTTTCATTTTGATTATACATTAAAAGTATTATGCACTTTAAAAATATTTACAGAAATGATATTTCATTATTAGTTATTTGTCTAATTTAGATTAGATATTTTCTATATTTTAAAAAAAATGTTTTTTTTATACTGCTATTGTTGCTTTGATTGAAGGATAAGGCTGATATCCTATAATTTTAAAATTGTTAAATTTATAAAGAAAAATGGATTTTGGCTTATTTTTTAGGATCAATTTGGGTAATTTTCTAGGTTTTCTAAGAATTTGTTGTTTAGCTAAAGAAACATGATTTTTGTATAAATGAACATCTCCTCCTGTCCAAAGTAAATTTCCTGGATATAGGTTACATTGTTGTGAAATCATATGTAAAAGTATAGAATAACTAGCAATATTAAAAGGTAACCCTATAAAAACATCACAAGAACGCTGATAAATCTGACAACTTAAAGTATTTTTCAAAACATAAAATTGAAATAAGGTATGACATGGAGGTAATGCCATTTTGTTAATATCTCCTACATTCCATGCAGAAACAATCATTCTACGAGAATTTGGGTTATTTTTAATTTCGTTTATTAAATTTTTTATTTGGTCTATTTTTTTCCCTTTTTTATCTTCCCAAGATCTCCATTGTTTTCCATATATAGGACCTAAATCCCCTTTTTTATTAGCCCATTTGTCCCAAATTGATACTTTTTTTTGATTTAAATACTTAATGTTAGTTTTACCTTTAAGAAACCATAGCAATTCATAAATTATTGATCTTGTATGACAACATTTTGTTGTAATTAATGGAAATCCGTTTTTTAAATTAATCTTTATGTTATATCCAAATATGGATAATGTTCCTATTCCTGTTCGATCATTTTTGCTTTTTCCAAATTTTAAAATATATTTTATTAAATTTAAGTAAAGTTTCATTTTTTTTGTTTACAATGTTTTTAAAAATATTGATATTTTTTATAAAAGTTTATATTAGTAAAAATTACTGTTCTTAATTTTTAATTATTTTTTTAAATTTTAATCTTTTTGAAATGTAAAGGTAAGTTTTTTAGTTTTTATAAAAAACTTTCTTTAAAATTTATAAATGTAATATAATGAAAATTATCATCTTTTAAATTTCTAATGCAATTAAATCTTGTATAGTTTGTCGTCTTCTAATTAAATGAAAAATGTTTTTTTTGAATAGAATTTCAGGTATTAAAGGACGACTGTTATAATTTGAAGACATAGAAGCACCGTATGCTCCCGTATTATGAAAAATTAAAAAATCACCTGGTGAAACTACAGGTAATAATCTTTTTTCAATATTTCCATTTTCAAATTGAGTAAATATATCACCAGATTCACATAGAGGTCCAGCAACTATTGTTTGAATTTTTTTTTGATAGTTAATGGGTTTTTTGGATCCGCTAAGTACTGATATACTATGATAACTTCCATACATAGCAGGACGGACTAAATCATTAAAACCAGCATTAACTAATACAAAATTATTATGTCCCATTTTTTTAACAGCTCTTACTTCAGTGATTAGAATGCCTGATTCTCCAACTAAAAATCTTCCAGGTTCAATTTCTAATTCAATATTAAGGTTTAAAAATTTAGATATAGTATTTCTTGCTTTATTCCACAAGAAATAATAATGTTCTACATTTATTGGTTTTTCTTTATTTCGATAAGGAATTGATAATCCTCCTCCAGCTGAAATGCTACTTATTTTTTGATTTAAGCTAATAGCATATTCAACCATGGCATTACAAACATTTTTTAAATGACTGTAATCAACTCCAGATCCTATATGCATATGTAACCCAACTAATTTTAAATTATATTTTTTTATTATTTTAATTGCTGTATTTGGATCCCAAATACCGTGTTTACTGTTTTCTCCTCCAGTATTTGTTTTTTTGCTGTGTCCATGTCCAAATTTAGGATTAATTCTTAACCAAACAGGGTGATTAGGAGAAATTTTTCCAAGCTGAATCAACATATCAATTGATCCAATATTAACAGGAATGTTTAATTTTTTAACAGTAGTTAATGTTGTTTTTTCAAAAATATCAGCAGTATAAATAATTTCATTATTTTTTGGTTTAAATCCAGCAAATAGAGCTCTATGTATTTCCCCTTCAGATACTGCATCAACTTTGACTTTGTTTTTTCGCATTAATTTAAGAATGTGGATATTAGAACAAGCTTTTTGAGCGAAACGAATAGTATCGAACTTTTTTAGTTTTCTAATTTTAGATTCAATAATTTCAGAATTATACACCCATAAGGGGGTATTATATAAATTTATAATTTTTTTTATTTTTTCTTTTTCAATATTTATAAAGAGATTATTTTTAAATTGAGACATATTTTTCCTCAGTTAATTTAATTGTGAACAAAATTTTAATTAAGAAATTAAAAATATTTTTTTACAAAATTATTTTTTTTCTGATATATTTTTTAATATAGGAAATAAAATTACATCTCGAATATTTTTTTGATTGGTTAATAACATTATTAAGCGGTCTATTCCAAGTCCTAGTCCAGCTGTTGGAGGTAAACCATATTCTAAAGCTTTAATATAATCTTCATCATAAAAAAAAATGTTTGATTTATCTATATTTTTTTTGTTTATTTGTTGTTTAAATCTTTTTTTTTGATCTATAGCATCATTAAGTTCAGAAAAACCGTTAGCTATTTCATAGCCTGCAATAAAAAATTCGAATCTTTCAGCAATGTTTTTATTAGAATTTTTTTTTCTTGCTAATAATGAAACTTCAATAGGATATTCTGTTATAAAAGTAGGTTGAATTATTTTTTTTTCTACAGTTTTTTCAAAAATTTCAATGATAAATTTCCCAATCATCCAGTCTTCTTTCATTTCTATATTTAACTTTTTTGAAATTTTTTTTATTGAAGAAAGTGATTCTAAATCTGAAGAATTAATATTAGGATTATATTTAAGAATTGCATTTTTAATACTAATTTTTTTATATGGTGTTTTGAAATTTATTTCATTTTTTCCATAAGTAATAATTTTTTTTTTGGATATTTTACAAACTAATTCTTTTATTAGTTGTTCAATGATGATCATCATCTCTTTATAAGTATCAAAACAAGAATATAATTCCATCATAGTAAATTCTGGACTGTGTCTATTAGAAATTCCTTCGTTCCGAAAATTTTTATTTATTTCGAAAATTCTGTTAAACCCCCCTACAATTAGTCTTTTTAAATATAGTTCTGGAGAAATTCTTAAGTACATATTCATGTTTAAAGTGTTGTGATGAGTTATAAAAGGACGGGCATCTGCTCCTCCAGGAATAGTTTGTATCATAGGGGTCTCTACTTCTAAGAATTTGTTTTTTTTCATAAAACTACGAATTTTACTTATAATGTTTGAACGAGTTTCAAAAATAGTAAAAATTTTTTTATTACTAATTAAATCTAAATATCTTTTTCTATAACGTGTTTCTTGATCTAGTAACCCATGGTATTTATTAGGAAAAGGACGTAATGATTTAGTTAATAATTCAATATCTTTGCAATAAATAGACAATTCTTTAGTTTTAGTTCTAAATAATATTCCCTTTACTCCTATGATATCACCTAGATCTAAATCTTTAAATTTATCAATGTATTTATTAGATAAAATTATTTGTTGTGTTATATATATTTGAATTTCCATATAACCTTGTTTAAGTACAATAAATGCTGCCTTGCCCATAAATCTTTGTCTGATAATTCTTCCAGCAACTTTAACAGCTACATTATTTTCTTTTAACTTTACGCTTTCTATATTATTATAATTTTCAATTATTTTTTTAACTGAAATAGTTGGTTTAAATTTATTAGGAAAATTAAACCCTTTAGAACATATAAAATCTAGCTTTTTTCTTCTAATTTTTTTTTGGTCAATTTTTGTTTTAGTTTCAGAAATATTTTTCTTTTCTTGATAATTCATTTTTTCCTCTATATACCAAGTTTTAAGCTACTTTCGATGAATTGATCTAATTCTCCATTTAGTACGTTCTGAATATTTCTTGTTTCTACTTTTGTTCTTAGATCTTTAATTCTAGAATCATCTAATATATAAGATCGTATTTGATTTCCCCACGCAATATTTGATTTATTTTTTTCAATATTTTTTTTATTTTTGTTTTTTCTTTTTAATTCTAATTGATAGAGTTTGCTTTTAATTTGTTTAAGAGCAATTTCTTTATTTTTATGTTGTGATCTGTTATTTTGACATTGAGTTGTAACTCCCGTAGGAATATGAGTAATTCTTACAGCAGATTCAGTTCTGTTAACATGTTGACCTCCTGCTCCTGAAGATCTATATACATCTATTCTTAAGTCAGAATTTTTTATTTCAATATTTGTTGATTCTTTAACTTCAGGATATACAAAAACTGAAACAAAAGAAGTATGTCTCTTACTTCCAGAATTAAAAGGACTTTTTCTCACTAATCTGTGAATCCCAGTTTCTGTTCTTAGCCATCCAAAAGCATAAGATCCTATAACACGAGCAGTGACTGATTTTATTCCTGAAATTTCACTTATAGATTCGTGAATAATTTCAACTTTAAATTTTTTCTGATCTAACCATTTTAGATACATTCTAAGCATTTTTTTCGCCCAATTTTGAGCATCTATTCCTCCAGAACCAGCTTGTATGTCAATATAACAATTATAACTATCTTCTAGCTTTGAAAAATAAAAATAAATTTCCATTTTTTTTATCATAATTTTTAATTCATTTAATATAGATAATAATTTTTCAAAATTTCTATTTTTTTTCTTTAGATTTAGTCTAAATTTTTTTTTAATGATTTCCATTGTAGTAACAATTTTATCAATTTTAAATAGATCCTTTTTTAAGATAGCTTTTTCTTTGTTTATTTTGTTAATTTTTTTTGGATTATTCCAGATTGTAGGATCGTTTAATTGTAAATCTATTTGTTTCATTAAATTTCTTTTTTTATCATAATCAAAGAATCCTCCTAAAATTATTTATTTTTTTTTCGCAGTTTTTAATTTGATTTTTAATCATAGTTATTTCGAACATAAAGATCCTATTTAAAAATATTTTCAGTTTTTGTAAAATTTTGGAAAAAATAATTTTTATTTATGTAACAAAAAGATTATTATATAATCATTGATTAACTTTTAAAAATATTTTTTATAAAAAATTGGTCATACTTTAGATGAAATTTGACATTGCTATTACAAAAAAAACAGATTTTTTTTATTATCAGACTTTAAAACCTAATTTAGTAATCTTAAATGATTGGAAAGTAGTGGTGGTAAAAGGAAAGGATTCTAAAAAATATTTACAAAGTAAATTGACTATAGATATGGATCAATTAAAGTTAAATAAGCATTATATTGCTGCTCATTGCTCGATTAATGGTAGGGTTATAGCGTTGTTAAGATTGTTTCAATTTAATGGAAAATATGGATATTTAATTAAGAAAAAAGCGATTAATTCTCAGGTTAAAGAATTGGTAAAATATTCTATTTTCTCAAAAGTATCGATTGATGTAAAAAGAAATTTAAAAATTATTGGTTTAATAGGTGAAAGTTCAGATGATTTTTTAAAGAATTTTTTTCTTAATATTCCAAATGAAGAAAACCCATTAGTTATTGAAAACGATATTATATTATTTTTAATAAATAATACTAAAAAAAGGTATTTGTTAATTTTTCCTCATAAAAAAAGAAATTTTTTATATCAAATATTAGTCAAAGATATAATCATCAAAGGTTTTGAATATTGGAATTTTTTAGATATAGAATTAGGGTTTCCTATAATAGAAAAAAATGTTCAAGAAAAATTTCTTCCGCAAGAATTAGGATTACAAAGAGTTTTTGCAATTAATTTTTTTAAAGGTTGTTATCAGGGACAAGAGGTTATTTCTAGAGCTTATTTTAAAAAAATAAAGAATAATTTTTTATGTTGGATGATTTCATTTAAAAAAAACATTTTGAAAAAAAATTTAAAAATAGAAGTAAAAGTTAAAAATAAATGGATTTCTATTGGAAAAATTATTTATTTCACTTCAATCGACAACAATTTTTTTTGGATTCAGGCTATTTTGAACAAAAAAATAGATAAAAACTATAAATTTCGAGTTTTTTTTAAAAAGTATGAAGAATTATTTTTAAAAAAAGTTTTTTATATTTAATAAGTATATTAAAAAAAATATGTATAACTCATGCATTTTCTGGCATAATAACTTATATATAACTTGTGTTAAAACATAAAGAAATATAACCAAATTTAATGTATACAGGTACCTTATTTATTATTTCAGCACCTAGTGGAACAGGAAAATCTACTTTGATGCAGCAAATTTTTAAAAAAAAAATTTTGAATAAAATAGCCGTTTCTGTTTCTCATACTACAAGATCAATGCGAAAGGGAGAAAAAGATGGAGAGCATTACTATTTTGTTTCAAAAAAAGAGTTTAAAAATATGATTAAAAAGAAATATTTTTTAGAGTATGCAAAAATTTTTAATAATTATTATGGCACCTCAAAATTAATAGTAAAAAAATTTTTATCGTTAGGATTTGATATTTTTTTGATTATTAATTGGGAAGGAGCTCAAAATATTCGAAAAAGAATTTCAAATTCGAAAAGTATTTTTTTGCTTCCTCCTTCTAAAAAAGAATTGCATAGAAGATTACAAAATAGAGGTCAAGATAGTGATCTTGTAATCAAAAAAAGAATGAAAAAAGCAGTTTCTGAAATTAGTCATTATCATGAATATGATTATATTGTTGTTAATAATAAATTAAAAACTGCTTTATTTGATTTAAGTAATATTATATTAGCAAATAGATTACGAACATCTTATCAAAAACAAAAGAAAAATAATTTAATTAAAAAGTTGTTAAATTGCTAAAAAAGTTTTTATCGAGTGTTTCTAAAAGCAGTTTTTCTAGAACTTTCTGTTAAATGTTTTTTTCTAATCCTGATAGATTTAGGAGTAATTTCTACTAATTCATCTTCATTTATGAATCCTATTGCATATTCTAAGGTTATGTTTAATGGCGGAATTAAAGTAATAGCTTCATCTGTTCCAGACGCTCTCATATTGGTTAATTTTTTCCCTGTTAAGCAATTTACTGTTAAGTCATTAGTTCTATTATGAATACCAATAACTTGTCCTTCATAAATTTTCTCTCCATGAGATATGAACAAGTTCCCTCTATCTTGTAAATTAAAGATCGAAAATCCAACAGCAGTTCCAGTTTTGTTCGATATCATTACTCCATTTCTTCGTTCTCCGATATTAGTTCCATGAGTAATGTCATAATGACTAAAAGAAGAATAAAAGATTCCTCTTCCTGAAGTAATATTCATAAAATTTGAACGAAAACCAATTAATGCTCTACTAGAAATAATATATTCTAAACGAATTCTTTCATTTTTTTCAGTCATCATATTTTTTAATTCGCCTTTTCTTTCTCCTATCATAGACATAACAGATCCTTGATGTTTTTTATCGATTTCTACAATTACTTGTTCTAATGGTTCATAAATTTTTTCTTTAATCTTTTTAAAAATTACTTTAGGTCTTGAAACTTCTAGTTCAAATCCTTCTCTTCTCATATTTTCTATTAATATAGATAAATGCAATTCTCCTCTTCCAGAAACAAAAAATACATTAGCATCATCTGTTTCTTTTACTTTTAGAGCAACATTATTAATTGCTTCTTTTTTTAATCTTTGAAAAATTTGACGAGCAGTAATAAATTTTCCTTCTTTTCCAGAAAATGGAGAAGTATTAACACAAAACATCATTTTTACTGTAGGATTTTCTATCTTTATACGAGGTAATGGTTTTAGGTGGTTTGGATCACATATTGTATCAGAAATGCTAATATCATTTAGTCCAGTTAATGCTACAATATCTCCAGAACTTGCAGACATAGTTTCTATTTTTTTTAATCCTATATAACTAAGCACCTTATTAATTTTTCCAGTTTTTACGGTGTTTTTCTTTATGACAGAAACTGTTTGATTAGGTCTAATAGTACCTTTTAGAATTCTTCCTATTCCAATAACCCCTAAATAATTGTTATATTCTAATTGTGAAATTTGCATTTGAAAAAAATCATTAGAATTATTTTTAGGAGCTGGTGCATATTTAACAATAGCTTCATAAAGCGGGTTCATATTTTTGTCCATTTTTTTATAATTAACCCCGGATGTACCAAACAATGCAGAAGTATAAATAATTGGAAAATCTAGTTGTTCATCTGTAGCATTTAATTCTACAAATAAATCGAAAATTTGATCAACAACCCAATCAGGTCTAGCATTTTTTCTATCAATTTTGTTTATGACTACTATAGGTTTAATTCTATTTTCAAAAGCTTTTTGTGTTACAAATCTGGTTTGAGGCATAGGTCCATCTAAAGCATCTACTACAAGTAGTACAGAATCTACCATAGATATAACTCTTTCTACTTCTCCTCCAAAATCTGCATGTCCGGGAGTATCAATAATATTTATTTTATATCCTTTCCAATTAATAGATATATTTTTAGCTAAGATGGTAATTCCTCTTTCTTTTTCTAAATCATTAGAATCTAAAATTCTATCTGTAGTTTCTTCATGATTTTGAAAAGTTCCAGATTGTTGTAGTAATTTGTCTATTAAAGTAGTTTTTCCATGATCAACATGAGCAATAATAGCTATATTTCTTATTTTTTTTTGCATTATTTTTTCCTTTTAGTTTTAAAAATTAAAATTATTAAATTTTTGTTTAAATAGACATCCGAATTTTTTATTTTTTTAAGCTATAAATAGTAAGATATTAATAAATAGAGATTAATAATTTTCAATTAAGAGAATTTAAAAAAAAAATAATAATAAAAATATTAATTTCATCATTATACATCTACACATAGATAAATTAATTAGTGATCTTTATCTATTAATTAAGATCGATGATAATATGCTTCCTGATATTAAAAAATTAAAAATAATTTTAAAGAATAGATAATTGAAGTCATTTATTATAAGGTTTTAAATATATCAATTCAATTGATAAAAATTTTTTTGTAAATTTTAAATGTTTTTCAAAAAGTTAAATTTTATTATTAAAAGGAGGAATTTTGAAAATTAAATTTGATTCAACATTTTTTTTAAAAAGTGTTTCAGATATTTCCCAATTAGACATTTTTAATGGAATTGAAGTAGCTTTTGTTGGAGCTACTAACTCTGGAAAATCTACAACTATTAACTGTATAGCAAATAAAAGAAAAATTTCTCGTACAAGTAAAATTCCAGGTCGAACACAATTAATAAATTTTTTCGAGGTTACTAATAATTTTCGTTTAGTAGATCTTCCAGGATATGGATTTTCAAAAGTATCAAAATTAATTAAAAGAAAAATAGAAATATTGATATTTAATTATTTAAACAGTAGAAAATGTTTAATAGGTTTGGTACTTATAATGGATATAAGAAATCCTTTAAAATCATCAGATTTAAAAATGATTTTGTTTGCAATTAAAAAAAATATTAAGATTTTAATCTTATTAAATAAATCTGATAAAGTTTCAATATCTTTTCAAAAAAAACAGTGTTTAATTATTAAGAATTATATTTTTTCTATTTCAAAATTTATTAAAATTTATATTTTTTCTTCCTTAAAAAAAAATGGAATTGATAATTTAAAAAAAGAACTGGAAAAATGGAACAAGTAATTTCATTAAATTAAATGTAATGAAATGAAGGAATCATAATTGTTTTTCAGTTCTAATATATTTCTCCCCAGTTTTGACCGGATTTAATAGATACTTTTAATGGAACTTTTAAAGTAATTACATTCTCCATAATATAAATTAGTTTAGGATATAATTTTTCATATTCCTTTTCTTTTATTTCGAATATTAATTCGTCATGTATTTGCATAATTATTTTACTAAAGAGTTTTTTTTTAGATAGATATTTATCTATTTCTATCATTGATTTTTTAATAATATCTGCAGCAGTTCCTTGCATAGGAGCATTAATACAGGATCTTTCTGCTGATTTTTTTAAAAATATATTTTTTGAATTAATATTAGGTAGATATAATTTTCTACCTAGTACAGTATAAACAAAACCTGTTTTAAAAGCAAATTCTTGATTTTTTTTAATATATTCTTTTACTTTTTGATATTTTTCAAAAAAGACTTGAATATATTTTTCAGCTTCTTTTAAAGTAACATTAATTTTTTTTGATAATCCGAAGGTGGTCATTCCATAAATTAGACTGAAGTTAACTACTTTAGCTTTTTGTCTTTGTTCGTTTGTAACATTAAAGATTGGAACATTAAAAATTTCTGAAGCAGTTAAAACATGAATGTCTTTATTTTTTTTAAAGGCATTAATTAAATATGGATCGTTTGATAGATGAGCTAGAATTCTTAATTCTATTTGAGAATAATCTATAGCTGTAATAATACTTTTAGGAGGAACAACAAAAGATTTTCTAAGAAGGTTACCTTCTTTTGTTCGAATTGGAATGTTTTGTAAATTTGGATTTTTTGAGGAAAGTCTCCCTGTTGATGTTAAAGTTTGATGATAAGATGTATGAATTCTATTGTCTTTTGGATTGATCATATTAGGTAATGTGTCTAAATAATTTGATTGTAATTTTTTTAATTTTCGGTAATTTAGAATAATTTTTGCTAAAGGATTTTCAAAGGATAATGCTTTTAGCACAGTTTTTGAGGTTGAAAAATTCCCATTTTTGTTCTTTTTAATTTTTTTAGATTTTTCATTTTTAAAAAGAATAGGTTGTAGTTGTTTATTCGATAATAAATTAAAAGATGAATTAGATAATTTATGAGCTAATTTTTTGAGATCAATTAATTTCAGCGCATTTTTCTGAGACTGTTCTTTTAGTAAATGTTGATCAATTAAAACTCCATTATTTTCTATTTTTTCTATTACTTTGATCAAAGGTAGATCAATATTATTTAAAATAAATAAATTATATTTATCTTTTTTAAAAAAGTTTGATAGTTTTTGATGTAATTTAAAAATTATCTCAGTTTGAATCATTACATCATTTTTTCTTAAAGTATATTTTTTGTTATTTTTAGTATTATCGAAAGTTTTTTCTTTTTTTTCGTTTTTATTTATTATTTTATTTTTTATCCATTTTTCTTTTAATTCATATAAATTACATTTTTCACCGAATTTACTATTTAATATATATGATTCAACAAAAATATCGTATTGATCACCTTTTAAAGTTATTTTATTTTCTTTTAAAACTTTTCTATCTTCTTTCAAATTTTTACTAATTTTTTTAATTTTTTTATTTTCAAAAATTTTTTGAAAGTCATTGATTGAAATGTTTTCTTTAAAAGGAAAATAAATAGTTTTTTTTTCGTTTGTTGAAAAAGCTATACCTTTTAGACTTTTTTTCTTTTTTTTATAGTTATCAAAATGTAAAAAAAAAGATATGGAAAAAGATTTTTCTATTGTATTGATTATTTCATGAAAATTTTTTTTTAATTTTTTTGAAAAAATTATAAAGTTGGAAGGTTTCTTTTTTATTATTGATTTTTTTTGATAAAAAAAATTAAAGTTTTTAATTTTTTTTATCCATGTATTAAAATTGTAATATTTAAAAAAAAGGTATAAATTTAAAATTTTTGGATTAGAAAATTTCAATTTTTCTTCTATATTTAAATAAATGTCTGATTTTATAGTTATAATTTTTTTAAATAAAAATACTGATTTTTTATATTTTATTAAAGAAGAAATAATTTTTTTTGAATTTCTTACAACAGAGGGTGTTATTTTTTTTAAATTTTTGTAAATAGATTCAATTGATCCATATTTACTAATAAGTATTGAGGCTGTTTTCTTTCCTATTCCAGAAATTCCCGGTATAGAATCTGATTTATCTCCTATTAAGCATAAAAAATCTACAATTTTTTTGGGAGAAAAACCGTATTTTTCTTTTATTTTATTTGAATCGATAATTTCACTATTAGTTGAATAAATAATTTTAATCTCTTTTTTTACTAGTTGAATCATATCTTTGTCATAGCTTTGAATTAAAACGGTATTTCCTTTTCTAGATTCTTTTTTAGCAATAGTTCCTATAATATCATCTGCTTCTATTGTAGGTATAGAAATTGTGGGTATTCCCAACATATTAATAACTGATTTTAGCGGAGAAATTTGAACTTTTAAGTTTTCTGGCATAGATGTTCTATTATTTTTGTAGTTTCTAAAAATAGAATGTCTAAAATTTTTTTTATGGGAATCGAATATAACTATTATTTTTTTAGGTTTATATTTTTTTAGTAGATTAAGTAACATATTTACCATTCCGTATATTGCATTGGATGGTTCTTCAAAAGAATTTTTTAATTTAGGAAGAGCATGATAAAATCGGTATATATATATATTTCCATCAATTAAAATGATTGGATTTAATTGCTTTTTTTCTTTTTTTATATTCATGAAATTTCAATTTTTAAAGTTTTTAGTTAAATTTGTTTAATTTTAATAAGTCAAATTTAAATAGTTTTTAATCATTAATTTAACATAGTTAAAATATTTAATTTAAATATATTTATTGAAATTTTCAAAATAAATTAAAATTCTTATAAAAAGAACAGTTAATATTTTATTTCTTAAAAAAAATTATTAATATTTTAAATTTTGATTGTTCCACAATTTTTTGTGGAATTATTTAAAAATTTTTGATAAACATAAAAAAATGTTGTTATAAGTGAAATACCCATTAATTTTTTGAATTGTTCATTTTAAATATTTTTAATAAAAATCTTTAGATTTTCTATTTTTTTGCAAATTAAGAATGAATAATAAAATTAAAAAAAATATTTTATTCAATATTATGAAAAATAAAAATAATTTAATTTCGCATACTCCGGTAATTAAACAGTATCTATTAATAAAAAAAAAGTATCCTAATACTATTCTTTTTTTTAGAATGGGAGATTTTTATGAATTGTTTTATGATGATGCTATATTAGTTTCAGATATACTTAAAATAGTGTTGACTAATAGAGGATATTCTGCAGGTAAAAAAGTTCCCATGGCAGGAATTCCAGTACATGTTTCAGAAAGATATTGGAAAAAATTATTGAATGTTGGAAAATCAATAGCTATATGTGAACAAAATAAAAAAGATAATTTTAACAAAAAAAAATTAATTAATCGAGAGGTGGTACAAGTAATAACTCCTGGCACAGTCATAGAAGATTTTTTTTTAAATAACGATTCTGATAATATTTTAGGTTCTGTTTGGAAAAAAAAAGATAAGTTTGGATATGCATATATCAATGTTTCTTCTGGGGATTTTTATGTTTCTGAACACGATACTTTAGATTCTTTTTTATCTGAATTATATAGAACTAATCCGGTAGAATTACTATGTAGTGATAACTTTACAGATATTAATAGTCACATGAATATGAAAATTTCAATTGAATATAGATCTGTTTTAGAATTTGATTTAGAAAGTTCGTATAGACAACTTATTTTGCATTTTAACACTCAAAACTTAGAAGGTTTTGGTTTAAAAAAAGATCATTTAGGGATAGGTTCGGCAGGATGTTTATTACAATATATTAAATCTGTTCAAACGATTCTTTTACAAAATATACAATCAATTAAAATAAATTCCTTTAAAAAGTACATTTTGCTAGATAAGATTTCTAGGATTCATTTAGAATTAACGAAAAATGTATTAGGGGGATATAAAAATACTCTTTCTTTTATTTTGAACAGATGTATGACTTCCATGGGTATCAGAATGTTGAAACGTTGGATACATGCTCCATTAAGAGACATTGAAATTATTAAGAATCGACAAAATAGTGTAAAAGAATTAAAAAATAAATTCATAGAGCTTCAATTTCTATTAAAAAATGTTAGTGATTTAGAAAGAATTTGTTCTCGAGTAGCTACTTTTAAAGCAAGCCCATTAGATTTAATTAAAATGAAATTAACTTTAATAGAATTTATTAAAATTAAAAATTGTTTAAAACATATTCAAGAGAAAAATATAAAAAAAATCATTGATAATTTAGGTAATAATAAAAAATTAATTTCATTATTAGAATCATTTCTTAATGAAGATCCATTAGTTTCATTAAAGAGTGGAAATGTTATTTCGAAAGGTTATAATAAAAAATTGGATGATTTAAAAAATATTTCAAAAAATTCTTTGTCTGCTATTAGAAAATTTGAAACTACTGAAAAAAGAAAGATAGAAGTAGATTCTTTAAAAATAGGTTTTAATAAAATTATTGGCTATTATGTTCAAATAAATAAAAAGTATGAAAGTTTAGTGCCTAAAAGATATATTAAAATACAAACATTAAAATTGTATAATCGTTATACAACTTTAGAATTAAAAGATTTTGAAAAAAAAGTTATGTCTTCTAAATTTCAAGTTTTGGAATTAGAAAATTATTTATATATTAAGTTATTAGAAGAAATTTTAATTTATATACCATCGTTAAAAAATAGTTCAAAAGCAGTTTCTGAATTAGATGTATTAACAAATTTTTCAGAAAGAGCAGTACGATTAAAATACGTTTGTCCAGATTTAACAAATAAAATCAAAATTAATTTAGAGAATAGTCGACATCCAGTTATAGAATCGTTGTTAACTCATTCATTTATTCCTAACTCCGTTGATTTATCTAAAAAAAATAGAATGTTAGTTATTACTGGTCCTAATATGGGTGGGAAAAGTACATATATGCGACAAATAGGACTAATTGTAATTATGGCATGGATCGGAAGTTTTGTTCCAGCAGAAAAAGCTATTATTGGAAATATAGATCAAATTTTTACAAGAATTGGGTCTTCTGATGATTTATCAGGAGGAAAATCTTCCTTTATGGTAGAAATGACTGAAACTGCAAATATATTAAATAATGCTACTTCTAATAGTTTAGTTTTAATAGATGAAATTGGACGAGGAACATCGATTAATGATGGATTGTCTTTAGCTTGGGCAGTTTCTTTATATTTAGTTAAGTATGTGCAATCTATAACTTTATTTTCTACTCATTATTTTGAATTAACAAAATTAAAAAATGAGGTTAAAAATATAAAAAATGTTTTTTTTACAACGATTGAATACAATAAAAAGATTTCTTTTTTATACAAATTAAAATTAGGTTCTATGAACAAAAGTTATGGAATATTAATAGCTTCTCTTTCTGGATTTCCAGTTGAAGTAATAAATTTAGCTAAAAAAAAATTAAAGGAGATAAAGTTAAAAAAAAAAATGATGAATGATTCAGTTATAGGTTATTCATATAATAATAGTTTCTTTTCTTTTATGATTAAAAAATTAAATAAATTAAAATATTTCTTTTTTAAAAAAAAATAATTTCATTTTTATTTTTTCAAAAGAGTTTATTTTTTTAGATGTAGTTTTTAGTTAAGTATTGATATAATATTTTGATATTTGTTTTTTAAAAAAATATTTTTTTACAACTAAAATAATATTTGGATATTTAAATATATGGAAACTAAAAATAATTTAAATTTTTTTCATCCATTAAATAAATCGGAAAGAAAAATTTTGGATACTCTAGTTAAAGATTTATCTGATGAAAAGAGAATATGGCTTTCAGGTTATTTTTGGGGAATATCAAGTTATTCTAAAAATAAAAGTTTAAATTTAAATAATCTTAAAAATAAAAATAGCTATCAAATTACTATTTTATGTGCTTCTCAAACAGGAAATTCAAGAATTGTTTCTAAATCTGTGCAAAAAGTGTTTAAGAATTATGAACTATCATCAAAATTAATTAATGTTAGTGATTATAAAGTAAAAAATATTAGTAAAGAAAAAATATTAGTTCTTATTATTTCGACTCAAGGGGAAGGAGAACCTCCAGAAGAAGCGTTATTTTTACATAGATTTTTATTTTCTAGAAAATCGATTGATATGAGTAAGGTGCACTATGCTGTATTCGGATTAGGAGACAGTTCATATGATTTTTTTTGTCAAGCAGGAAAAGATTTCGATAACCGAATATCAGAATTAGGAGGGAAAAGGTTATTAGATAGAGTTGATGCGGATATTGAATATTCAGAATTAGTGCATAAGTGGGGTGAAAAATTATCGATAATTATTAAAAAAAATTTTTTTTCGAAGATTCAATTAGATAAAAAAGATTTTGAAGAATTTAAGTATAAAAATAATAAAAATGTAAAATTTTATGACAAAGAAAATCCATATTTTGGAACAGTTTTGTTTAATAAAAAAATTACAGGAAGAAATTCTAATAAGATTGTTAATCATATTGAAATAGATTTAAGTGATTCAGGAATAAAATATAAACCTGGAGATGTTATTGGCGTCTGGTTTAAAAATGATTCTATTTTGATTGAAAATTTATTAAGAAAATTAAAAATAGATTCGAATTCAATGGTTTTTTACAAAGGTAAAAAAGAAAATATTTTTGATTTACTTAAGAAAAAATTAGAAATAACAGTTAATACGAAAAAAATTGTGCAATCATATAATGTTTTTGCAAAATCAAATGAGTTAGAGGAAATTATTTCCGATAATTCTAAAATAAAAAAGTATGTCAAAAATTTTTCTTTTTTGGAGATGATACATCAAAATCCTATCGAAATAACCGCAGATCAATTAGTTAGTATATTACGGCCACTAACTCCTAGACTATACTCTATTTCTTCTTCTCAGAAAGAAATTAATGATGAAGTTCATCTTACAGTTGGATTATTAAAATATTGGATTAATAATCGATTATATACAGGAGGAGCTTCTAACTATTTAATTAATGAATTAAAAGAGGGAGAAAAAATTTCAATTTTTGTTAAAAAAAATAAAAATTTTCGTTTACCAAAAAATATTGATTCTCAGATAATAATGATATCTGTAGGAACAGGGATTGCCCCATTTAGAGCTTTTTTGCAAGAAAGAGAAAATAATAAATCTAAAGGTAAAAATTGGTTATTTTTTGGAAATCAATATTTCACGGAAGATTTTTTGTATCAAGTTGAATGGCAACAATATTTTAGAAATAAATTATTAACTAAGATCGATTTAGCTTGGTCAAGAGATCAAAAAAAAAGAATATATGTACAAGATAAGATTTATGAAAATAGTTTAGAAATTTGGAGATGGATTACGTTAGGAGCATATATATATGTTTGTGGAAGCATTAATATGGAAAAAAAAGTAGAACAAACGTTTTTAACAATTTTTAAGAAATATGGACATATGGATCAAAATTCAGCAGAAAGTTTTTTATTTAACTTGAAAGAAAAAAAGCGATATCAACGAGATGTATACTAATGAAACAAAAAAAAGAAAAAAATAATTTAACTAAAAATTTATTTAGTGAAGCAGAAAAAATAAAATATAATAGTAATTATTTAAGAGGAACTATCTTAAAAGATCTTAAAAATACAATAACCAATGGCTTTACTGGTGACAATTATTCATTAATTCGATTTCATGGAATGTATCAACAAGATGATAGGGACATACGAAAAGAGAGAATGGACCAAAAGTTAGAACCTCGTCACGCTATGATGTTGCGATGTAGAATTCCAGGGGGAATTGTTAAACCATATCAATGGTTAGAAATTGATAAATTTTCTAATGAAAATACCATTTATAAAACTATACGACTAACTAATCGTCAAACATTTCAATTTCATGGAATTTTTAAAAAAGATTTAAAAAAAGTTCATCAAATGCTTTCTAAAATAGGATTAGATTCATTTGCTACTGCTAATGATGTTAATAGAAATGTTATATGTACTTCTGATTTAACAGTTTCTTCAATACATAAATTTACATATAAATGGGCTAAAAAAATTTCTAGACATTTTTTACCGAAAACAAACGCTTATGCTGAAATTTGGCTAGATAAAAAAAAGATAGTTATTGATGAAAAGGAACCTATTTTAGGAAAAACTTACCTTCCCAGAAAGTTTAAGATAGCAATAGCTATTCCTCCAAATAACGACGTTGATTTTCATGCTAATGATATTGCACTTATAGCAATTTCGAAAAATGAAGAATTATTAGGTTTTAACGTATTAGTAGGGGGGGGATTATCCATTGAACATAAAAATCATAATACATGGCCTTCTTTAGCCATGGAATTTGGTTTTGTAAATTTATCTGACATACTGAAAGTACTTGAAGGCATAGTTACAGTTCAACGAGATTGGGGAAATCGGGTTAATAGAAAAAACGCTAAAACTCGTTATACATTACATAAATTTGGAATAAAAAAATTTATAGCTGAAGTTGAATTCAGATCAAAAACAAAATTTAAAGTTATAAAACCATATATTTTTAGTAATAGAGGAGATTCATTTGGTTGGAATCAAAACATTAATAAAAAATGGAATTATACTTTATATATTGAAAACGGACGTTTGATAGAAGATAAGAGAAAAATTAAGTCAGGTTTATTTAAAATAGCACTTATACACGATGGGGATTTTAGGATTACAGCTAATCAAAACATAATTATTTATGGAATTTCAGAAAAAAATAAAAGCAATATAGAAAAGATTATTTTTGAACATATGAAAATAAACGATATTTCAAAATTACAAAAAATGTCGATGGCGTGTGTTTCTTTTCCAACTTGTCCGTTAGCTATGGCTGAAGCGGAACGTGTTTTAACCTCTTTTATTCAAAAAATAGATAAAATTATGGAAAAGTATAATTTAGTTGAAGAAACTATTATAGTTAGAATTACCGGATGTCCAAATGGATGTGCTAGATCTTTGTTAGCAGAAATAGGTTTAATAGGAAAATCATTAGATCGATATGATTTGTATATAGGAGGTAATAAAATAGGTACTAGAATACCTAGATTATATCGAGAGAATTATAGTTTATCTAAAATTATAAAAGTTATTAATCCTATGATTAAACGATGGTCTTTAGAGAGGCTATCTAATGAGTGTTTTGGAGATTTTTTAATTCGTGTTAAAATAATAAAGAATGTTTCTAACTTTCCTAGCAATTTTTGGAAGAAATAAAAGGAAAATTATTAATTATGTCAATATTAGATTTTTTAGAAGTTCAGAATTGGAGTTCAGATCAAAAAAATCAATATTTAAAAAAAAATAATGTTTTTTTAAATAAATTATCTGCAGAGAACAGAATTGCTTGGGCATTCAAGAATTTATCTAATAAATTTGTTTTATCTTCAAGTTTTGGAATACAATCGGTAGTTTTATTACATTTAGTTATTCAACAAAAATCTGATATTCCCATTATAGTAATAGATACAGGATACTTTTTTTTAGAAACTTATAAATTTATTGATCTATTGACAAAAAAATTTAATTTAAACATAAAAATCTATAGCGCTAGTATTTCGCCAGCTTGGCAAGAAAGTAGGTATGGAAAATTATGGAAGAAAGGAATAAAAGGTATAGAGAAATATAATTCTATTAATAAAGTGAAACCAATGAAATATGCTTTAAAAGATCTTTCGGTAAGAACGTGGATAGCTGGATTAAGAAGAAAACAATCTAAGAGTAGGAATAATTTAAATTATTTAGAAATAAAAAAAGATTTTTTTAAATTTTTTCCAATTTTAGATTGGTCTGATTTTAAAATTTTTAATTATATTAAAGATCATAATTTACCTAATCATCCTTTACTAAATAAAGGGTATATTTCTGTTGGAGATGTGCATACGACAAGTAAATATGTTAAAGGAACATCTAAGGAAAAAACTAGATTTTTTGGTTTAAAAAGAGAATGTGGTTTACACCATATAAAATGATTTATTTATTATAAAAAATATTGAAAAAATGTTTTACTTATAATTTTTAATTGAAGTAAAATTAAGAAAAATATTTTTGATTTCTTAAGGTACTTGTGAATTATTTTCCTTGTTTTATAAATTTAGATAATAAAAAAGTTTTGTTTGTAGGAGCAGGTAAAATTGCTGTTAGAAAAATTTTTTTTTTAATTAAAATGAATGCTCAAATAATAGTTGTATCTAGAAAAATTTCTAATAATTTAATTAAATTACATAGAGAAAAAAAAATTGATTGGATAGATACTAATTTTTTTGAAAATCAATTAAAAAAAATTTTTTTGGTTATTGTTGCAACAGATAATAATTCTTTAAATAAATATATATATGAAAAAACAAAACAAAAAAAAATATTAGTTAATGTTGTTGATGATCGTTCTAAGTGCACTTTTATTTTTCCTTCCATAGTAGAACGGTTTCCAATAATAGTAGCTGTTTCTTCTGGAGGAACAGCACCTGTATTAACTAAAATGATCAAAGAAAAGATAGAATCTACGTTACCGATGAATTTAGGAAAATCGGCTTTGTTAGCTCAAAAATGGAGATCTCATGTTAAATTAAAATTTAAAAAAAGTATTTATCGTCGCCATTTTTGGGAAAAAATTTTTGAAGGAATGTTTGTTAATCACGTTTTAAATGGAAATTTTAAAAAAGCTATTAAAGTATTAAATAATGAAATTAAACGAAAAAAAGTAATTAAAGGTGAAATTTCTTTGGTAGGAGCAGGTCCAGGGGACGGTGGTTTATTAACCTTAAAAGGGTTACAAGTCATTCAAAAAGCCGATGTAGTTTTGTACGATAATTTAGTGAGTTCTGAAATTTTGTCATTGATTCGAAAAGATGCTAAAAAAATTTATGTAGGAAAAGAAGCAAAAAAATTATGTATTTCACAAGAAGAAATTAATCTAATATTAATTAAAATGGCTAAAAAAGGAAAAAAAGTTGTTCGTTTAAAGGGAGGGGATCCGTTTATTTTTGGTAGAGGAGGAGAAGAATTAGAAGTAGCTAAAAAGTTTAAAATTAATTTCCAGGTAATTCCAGGTATAACATCAGCTATAGGAGTTTCTTCATATGCCGGAATACCATTAACGCATAGAAATTATTCTAGTGGTATAATTATTATAAATGGATGCAAAAAAAATGAAATAGAAGGCAAACAAAATTGGAAATCTATATCAAGATTAAAAAATTATACCATAGTTATATATATGCCTAGATTACAATCTACTTATATTTTTGATGAATTAAAAGCTAATGATTATCCTTTAGATATGCCTATAGCTTTAATAGAACAAGGAACTACTTTAAATCAAAAAACTGTTATTGGAATTTTTAAAAATCTTAAAAGTTTATTATTTTTAATGAAAAGCCCAACATTATTAATTCTTGGAAAAGTAGTTTCTTTATCTAAAAATTTATCATGGTTTAAATCAGATACTAATCAGAATAGTTTGCTTTAAATATATTTATTTTTTTTTAAAATATAAAAAAGGGGTGAAATGAAAAGAAAGTTGTTCTCTTATTTGTCTGAATTAGAAGCTGAAAGCATTTTTATTATTCGAGAAGCATTTTCAGAGTTTGAAAATCCTGTTATGTTATATTCTATAGGGAAAGATTCTTCAGTTATGCTACATTTAGCGAAAAAAGCTTTTTTTCCAGGAAAAATTCCATTTCCTTTATTACATGTAGATACTGGATGGAAATTTAAAGAAATGTATGAATTTAGAGATCAAATAGTCAAAGAATTAAATTTAGATTTGATCATTTATACAAATTCAGAAGGAATAAAATTAAATATTAACCCTTTTGTTCATGGTAGTGATAAATTTACTAGTATTATGAAGACTGAAGCATTAAAAAAAGCTATAAAGAAATATAATATAGATGCTGCTTTTGGTGGTGCTAGAAGAGATGAAGAAAGATCAAGATCTAAAGAACGAGTTTATTCTTTTAGAGATAGTTTTCATAAATGGGATCCAAAAAAGCAAAGACCCGAATTATGGAACATTTATAATGGACAAATTAATTTTTCAGAAAGTATGAGAATATTTCCTTTGTCTAATTGGACAGAGTTAGATGTTTGGGAGTATATTTTTTTAGAAGATATAAAAGTTGTCCCTTTATATTTTTCTAAAAAAAGATCAATTTTAAATAGGAATGAAAAGTTAATTTCAGTTGAAGATGATCGAATAGAGATAAAGTCTAATGAAAAAATAGAAATTAAAAATGTTAGATTTCGGACATTAGGCTGCTGGCCTTTTACTTCAGCAATAAAATCTAATGCAAAAAATGTTTTTGATATTATTAAAGAAATGACATTTTCTAGAACTAGTGAAAGAACTGGAAGATTAATAGATCATGATCGATCTAGTTCTATGGAATTAAAAAAACGACAAGGTTATTTTTAGTTGGGTATTGAAATGAAAAAAGAAACAGATATTAATAATAAAAATGATTTTAGTAAAAAAAAGTGGTTTTTTTGTAATAAAGATAAAGATATTTTTAGATTTTTAACATGTGGTAGTGTAGATGATGGAAAAAGTACTCTGATAGGTCGATTGTTGTATGATACAAATCAAGTTTATGATGATCAATTAGAATTGTTGTCTAAAGATAGTAAAAAGCATGGAACTCAAGGAAACAAATTAGATTTTGCATTGTTAGTGGACGGATTACAATCAGAAAGAGAACAAGGGATAACAATTGATGTAGCTTATAGATATTTTTCTACAGAAAAAAGAAAATTTATCATGGCTGATACACCAGGACATAAAGAGTACACGTGTAATATGGTGACAGGAGCATCAAAATGTGATTTATCAATTATTCTTGTAGATGCAAAAAAAGGTCTTTCAGAGCAAACATATAGGCATTTTTTTATTAATTCTATTTTCGGAATAAAATATTTAATTATTGCTATTAATAAAATGGATTTAGTAAATTATGAAAAAAATATTTTTAAAAAAATAAAAGAAGAATTTTCGATTTTTATAAAAAAACTCTCAATTGAATTAAATGTATTTTTTATTCCAATTTCTGCATTATTAGGGATTAATATAGTTAGTAATAAATTTTTAATTGATTGGTATAAAGGTCCCTCTTTATTAGATTTTTTAGAAACTATAAAAAGAACTAAGATAAATAACATAGAAAAAAATTTAAGATTTCCTGTTCAATGTGTTAATAGATCTAATACAAATTTTAGAGGTTATTCGGGAACAATAGTTGAAGGCTCAATATCAGTAGGACAGAAAATTAAAATTTTCCCTTCTAATATTTTTGCCACAGTTTCAAAAATAGTTACATATGATGATAACTTAGTTCAAGCAAATGCCGGTCAAAGTGTTACTGTTTTATTAAAAGAAAATATTGATATAAGTAGAGGAGACTTATTCGTAGATTCATCTTCTTCAATATTTTCGAAAAAAAATATTTTTGTTAAGCTTATATCAATGTCTAAAGATCCAATAGTTGCTGGAAAAATTTATAATGTAAAAACTGCAACTAAAAAAGTAAGAGCCTTCGTTAAGAATATTGTTTATAAAATAAATATAAAATCACTAAAAAAAAATAAATCTGATCAACTTATTCTAAATGAAATAGGATTAATAGAAATTATGGTTGAAGAACCTGTTTTTTTTGATAGTTTTAGAAAAAATAAAATTATGGGAAGTATGATTTTTATTGATTTATTGAATAATAATACTGTTGCTGCAGGTATATTTGAGGGTTTAAAAAAAGAAAAAGAAAATATAAAAGAAAATTTTTTAAACAATAACTTTGAATTAGAATTACGTTCTTTAATATCTAAACATTTTCCTCATTGGGGGATAAAAAACATTTTTTAGTTAATTTATAAAAGTAGTATAAAATATATGAATCAAAAAAATATTTTTTTTCAAAAACATATTATTAGTAGAAAAAAAAGAGAACTTTCAAACAAACATAATTCAAAAGTATTATGGTTTACAGGATTATCCGGTTCAGGAAAATCTACTATTGCTGGAAGTTTAGAAAATATTTTATATAAACAAAGGATCAAGACTTATTTGTTAGATGGAGATAACTTGCGGTTAGGTTTGTGTAGTGATCTTGCTTTTAGTAATAAGGATAGAACTGAAAATGTTCGTAGGGTGGCTGAAGTTTCCAAGTTAATGCTTGAAGCAGGATTAGTAGTGTTATGTGCTCTTATAACACCATATGAAAAAGATAGAATTGCAATTAAAAATATTATAGGGGTAAAAAATTACATAGAGATTTTTGTCGATACACCTTTTGAAATATGTAAATTAAGAGATCCAAAAGGATTGTATAAACAAAACGTTTATAAAAAAATTGATAATTTTACAGGATTTGATTCCAGTTACGAACCTCCAAAATCTCCAGATTTACACATAAATGGAGAAGAGTCTCTAGAAATCATATTAAAAAAAATATTTTTTTTTATTAAAAATAAAATTTTTCTTAAAAATGTTAATTAAATAACTTTTTATATATGAGAAGGTTTTTTTAATAGTTAAGTTATTTTTAATATTATTAATTTTTTTTGGTTTTAAACTCCTATTTAGTTTAGAAAAAATGGATTGATTAATTATTTTTATATAAGTAAATAAATGTAATTAATGATAAAAAAATTTTAAATTGAATTGAAGAAATAAAAATATCATAAATCGTATTGATAAATTAAGTGTTTATTTTGAATAAAATGGCTAAATATTTAACATTTATTTAATTAGATTTTTTACAAAAATACGTCGTAAATTTTTTAGAAAACAATTTTGTACAAATAAAAAATATTTTAAAGTTTATTTTTTATATAATATATTCATCAAATATATGTAGAAATAAGCATAACATATGAATGAAATTTAAAAATAAATCAATTAAAAATTATCATAATTTTTTAGAGAAAACTAATAATGAGTACTACTTTATTTAGAAACTTTCGATTTGAAGCTGCACATAAGTTACCTTATGTTAAAAAAGAACATAAATGCTATTTTTTGCATGGTCATTCTTTTTTAGTTCGTATATATGTAAAAGGTAAAATTAATGAAGAGACAGGTATGGTAATTGATTATGATGAAATAGATAATGCATTTAAACCTATTAGATTGCAGTTAAATCATTCTTATCTCAATGTAATAAAGGGCTTAGAAAATCCTACTGTAGAAATATTATCTAGATGGATTTGGAAAAAATTAAAACCTCGGTTAAATGCATTATATTTAGTTAAAATTAATGAAACTTTTGAATCTGGATGTATTTATAAAGAATAAAAAACATTAAGGAATCATCAAATATTTTTGTATTTGTATTGATAATCTCCAGTTTTTTATTAAGCATAATTTAATACAAAGTTCAGTAGCTTTTTTATTTTGATCAACAGGTTGTAAAAAAATTAATTTAGATTTAAGATCATTTTTTGAATTTTTTAAAAGAATTTCTAATTCGGATATGTCAGTATTTTTTAACACAGGATATTTAATTTCATTGGCTCTAAGAATAGAGTTTTTGATTATTTTATTAGAAAAATTTATTTTAGGAGATACTGTTACCCAGGTTTTTTTAGAACAATAAATAGTATACGTTCCACTAGTTTCAATCTGACAGGAATATCCCATTTTTTCTAGTTTTTTAGTAAGAAAAGTAAGATTAAAAATACAAGGTTCGCCGCCTGTTATAACTATATGGTTTGATTTCCATCGACGTTTTTGAATGATATTAATGATGTCAAAGACATTAAAAAAAGCCCAATTTTTCGTTGATTTTTTTTTGTTAATTACATTTTCAGTATCAGTTTCATTTTGTTTTAATAAATTCCATGTATATTTAGTATCGCACCAACTACAATGAATAGGACAACCTTGTATTCGGATAAAAATAGAAGGTTGTCCGGCATAGAATCCTTCTCCTTGTATAGTTTCGTATATTTCATTAATTGGATATTTCATTAGTCTAATTTTTATCCTAAATAAATAATAAGTTAAAAAAAATATAAAAATAAATTAATTTATTTTTATAAAAAACTGCTATTTATATTAAATAAATAGCAGAACGGCATGTCTATTTTAAATAAAAAATGTTTTTTAAAAAAAACTTTTTATTTCTTCTTCAATTCTAATAAGACGATTGTACTTACAAGTTCTTTCAGAACGACATATTGAACCCGTTTTAATTTGTCCTGAAGAGGTTCCTACAGATAAATCAGCAATAGTCGTATCTTCTGTTTCTCCAGAACGATGTGAAATAATCGCTTTATAGTTAGAGCTTTTAGCTAATTGTATTGTTTTTATCGTTTCAGATAATGTTCCAATTTGATTCAATTTAATTAAAATAGCATTAGCTACTTTATTCTCAATTCCTTTTTTTAGTATTTTTTGATTAGTAACGAATATATCATCACCCACAAGTTGAATTGAGTTCCCTAATTTTTTAGTTTGATATTTAAATCCTTCCCAATCATTTTCATCTTGTCCATCTTCAATAGAAGAAATGCAATAAAGATCAGTTAAATTTTTTAAATAGTTTGTAAATTCAAAAGAATTAAACTCTTTTTTTTCTTTTTTTAAATAATACTTTTTTGTATCTTGGTTATATAATTCAGAAGCAGCACAATCAATTGCTATTGTTACATCTGTTCCAACTTTATATCCGGATTTTCTTATTGCCTTTTGAATTATATTTAAAGCATCTTCATTAGATTTTAAATTTGGAGCATATCCTCCTTCATCTCCTACGGATGTACTGAGCGAATGTGATTTTAATATTTTTCCTAAATTATGAAAAATTTCTGCTCCTATTTGAATAGCATGCTTAATATTTTTAGTTTTTTTAGGTTGTATCATAAATTCTTGAATATCAATATTATTATTGGCATGTTTTCCTCCATTAATAATGTTTATCATAGGCATAGGCATTAAATATTCTTTGGGAGTGTTATTAATCTCAGATATATATTGATAAAATGGAATTTTTCTTTCAATGGCTGTAGCTTTAGCTATTGCTAGAGAAATAGATAGAATTGTATTTGCACCTAATTTAGATTTATTTTCTGTTCCATCTAATTGAATTAATAAATCATCCATTTCTTCTTGGTTTCTAGCATCTTTATCATAAATTTTTTTAGAAATTAAAGAGTTACCAATTAATACTGCTTTTTTTACCCCCTTACCTAAAAAGTATTTCTGATCATTATCTCTTAATTCCATAGCTTCCTTAGAACCAGTTGAAGCACCAGAAGGAACGGAAGCTATTCCAATTGCTCCTCCTTCTAAATGTATTTCTGATTCAATTGTTGGAAATCCTCTAGAATCTATTATTTCTCTACAGATAGTTTTTTTTATTTTGTACATTTTTTTCCTTTAATAAAATTTAAAATTAATTTTCATTTTTTTTAGAAAAATTCTTTTTATATATTTTAGCAGCTTTTATAAAACCTTTGAATAGAGGGTGTCCCTTTCTTGGATTTGAAGTAAATTCAGGATGAAATTGACAAGCTATAAACCAAGGATGATTTAATAATTCGACTATTTCAACTAAATTTTTATTTTTGGATCTTCCAGATACAATCAATCCTAGTTTTTCTATTTTTTTTAAAAGTAAATTGTTAACTTCATATCTATGTCTATGTCTTTCAGACACTGTTTTATTTTTATACATTTTGTAAGTTAAACTATTTTTTTTGATGACACATATATGAGAACCTAATCTCATAGTTCCACCTAAATTATTTTTTTTAAAACCTTTTTTTTCTTTTTTTTCCCATTCTTTAATTAAAGCTATTATTGGATATTTGCAATTAGGTTGGAATTCTGTTGAATTAGCGGATTGAAGACCTATTATATTTCTTGTGAATTCAATGACAGCTAATTGCATGCCTAAACAAATTCCAAAATAGGGAATTTTATTTTCTCTTGCAAAACGAATTGAAAGCAGCATTCCTTCTATACCCCGGTTTCCAAATCCTCCGGGAATTAAAATTCCATCTAATTTTTTTAAAATAGCATTTTTTTTATTTTTAACAATCTTTTCAGAATTAATTAATTTAATAATAATTTTTACTTTATTTTTAAGTCCTCCATGCTTAATGGCTTCTATTACAGATTTATATGCATCTGGTAATATAGTATATTTTCCAATAATTCCAATGGTAATTGTTCCAGAAGATTGGTTTTCTTCTTTAATAACTATATCCCAAGATGACAAGTCAGCTGAAGGGACATGAAGATTAAAATATCTGCATATATATTCATCCAGTCCTTGTAATTGTAAAATTTTTGGTATTTTATAAATAGAATCTACATCTATTAAAGAAATAACTGCTTCTTTTGGAACATTGCAAAACAAAGCTATTTTTTTTCTTTCAGTTTTAGATATTCCCTTTTTTGATCGACAGATCAATATATCAGGTTGGATTCCTGTAGATAATAATTCTTTTACAGAATGTTGAGTAGGTTTTGTTTTTATTTCATTAGAAGTAGAGATGTAAGGTAATAAAGTTAAGTGTATGTATAAAACATTTTTTTTCTTTACATCTATGGATATTTGTCTAATTGCTTCTAAAAATGGAAGTGATTCTATATCTCCAACAGTACCACCTATTTCTACAATAGTAATATCATTTTTTTTTGATAAAAGAACAATTCTTTTTTTTATTATATCTGTTATATGGGGAATAATTTGAATAGTAGAACCAAGATAATCTCCTCTTCTTTCTTTTTTTAGTACTTCAGCATATACACTTCCTGTTGTAAAGTTATTTAAACTAGTCATTTTATTTTTTATAAAACGTTCATAATGACCTAAATCTAAATCTGTTTCAGCACCGTCTTTTGTAACAAATACTTCTCCATGTTGAATAGGACTTATAGTTCCTGGATCAACATTAATATAAGGATCTAGTTTTATAATTGTCGTTTTAAGAGTTCTTTCCTCAAGAATTGATCCCAGCGAACCTGCTGTAATTCCTTTTCCTAATGAAGAAACAACTCCACCAGTTATAAATATATAATACTTATTCATTTTTTACCAGGAGTATAAAATATATCGCATGAATGGAATAACATAGATAGGAATAATATAATATCTTAGAAAATATTTAATAGCAATTATTAACTTTTATTTAAATGATTGAAAATAATATAAAAAATGTATAAATCAATCATTTTTTTAAACTAAAGTTTCCATTTGTTTTTTAATGAAACAATTCTATTAAACATTAATAACTTATTATTTGTTGTTTTGTTAGTGTTATAAAAGTAACCTTCTCTTTCAAATTGATAGGTATTAAATTTTTCATTTTTTGTAATATTGTTATTAACAAACCCATTTTTAACAATTAATGATTTTTTGTTAATGTAATTTAAAAAATCTTTTTTAAGGTCGGGAAATTTAACGGTAAATATAGGATTATATAAAAAAAATTTTGCTGGAAATGCATCTTTTTTTGAAATCCAGTGAATGATACCATTATTTTTTTTCATATTAGGTTTTTTTTCATATGTACAAAAAATACTATCAATTTTTTCATTTTTATCTTTTTTAATTGCTATTGCTTTTATTATTAAACTGTATCTTAATTTTACTGTTTTTCCAAGTATTAATCGCTTATATCCAGGAATATAAGTTTCGGAAAAATCTGATTTATCGATGTATATCTCTTTACTTAAAGTAATTTTATTCATTCCCATAGAGCTATTTTTAGGATGGTATGGAACAAGAATTTTTTCTTCATAATTTTTAGATATGTTGGTTATAATTAATTTTATAGGATCGATAATTGCCATAGTTCTAGGTGTATTTTTTTCTAAGTCATTTCTGATGCAATTTTCTAATAAATCTAATTCTATATAATGTTCTTTTTTGGTAAAACCTATTTTTTTACAAAATTCTTTAATAGAATTAGGAGTATATCCTCTGTTTTTTAAACCTGAAATAGTTGGCATTCTAGGATCGTCCCATCCTGAAACAATTTTTTTTTGAACTAATATAGATAACTTTCTTTTAGATAAAATAGAATATTCTAAATTTAATCTAGAATATTCATATTGAATTGGTGTATTTTTAAGATTTATATTTTTTAAAATCCATTCATATAACATTTTATTTTCTTGAAATTCAAGAGTACATAGAGAATGAGTTACTCCTTCTAACGAATCAGAAATACAATGTGAGAAGTCATATAGAGGATATATGCACCATTTTTTTTTGGTTTGATGATGTTTTATAAACATTATTCTATATAGAACTGGATCTCTCATAATGATTAGAGGAGATTGCATATTAATTTTTGCTCTTAAACAAGCTTCTCCTTCTGAGAAATAACCAGATTTCATTTTTTTAAAAAGTGCTATATTTTCTTCAATTGTTTGATTTCTAAAAGGACTATTTTTACCTGGGGTAGTTAATGTTCCTCTATATTTTTTTATTTCTTCTTTGTTTAATCTATCTACATAAGCCAGGTTTTTTTTAATTAAAATAATTGCACATTCATAAATTTTTTCGAAATTTTGAGAAGTAAAGAATATTTTTTCCCATTTAAAACCTAGCCATTTTACATTGGATTTGATAGTATTTATATACTCGATACTTTCTTTTTTAGGATTAGTATCATCAAATCTTAAATTGCAAATTCCGTTATATTCGGCAGCAATGCTAAAGTTTAAGTAAATAGATTTAGCATGTCCAATATGTAAAAAACCATTAGGTTCAGGAGGGAATCTAGTTTGTATTCGAGTAAATTTTTTACTTTTTAAATCTTTCGATACTATTTTTTGAATAAAGTTTAAATAGGATTTTTTTTTAGAAATATTTTTTTTCATTTTTATTTTTTTATTTTTGAGTAATTATATTATAATATAAAATATATAACAGTTTTTACAGGTTTATTTTAGTAATATTTCATGATATATTAATAATATTAGTAATGATGTAGATATTTTTATCTAAAATAATTTTTTTGAATGGGAATAATACAGTATTTATAACATATAAAAGAAGGAAGGCTATGTAGCTCAGAATGGTTAGAGCACAGCACTCATAACGCTGGGGTCATGGGTTCAAGTCCCATCGTAGCCAATATTTTTTTAGTTAAGAAAAAATTTAATATAAAAAAAATTAGCGGAAGTGGCGAAATAGGTAGACGCACCAGATTTAGGTTCTGGCACTTAAAAGTTTGCGAGTTCAAGTCTCGCCTTCCGTACAAAAATAAGTTTTGAAATTTTTGGGGTATAGCCAAGTGGAAAGGCACCGGTTTTTGATACCGGCATTCCCTGGTTCGAATCCAGGTACCCCAGAAAAAGTATTAAAAAATGATTTTCTGATTTTTTATTTTTATTAAAGTTAATGGGGTATAGCCAAGTGGAAAGGCACCGGTTTTTGATACCGGCATTCCCTGGTTCGAATCCAGGTACCCCAGAAAAAGTATTAAAAAATGATTTTCTGATTTTTTATTTTTAAGCAGGGTTTAAAAATAATGACAACAAATCAATTAAAAAAAAAAGCTGCTTTAGAAGCAATAAAATATATTAGAACTAATTCAGTTGTTGGAATTGGAACTGGATCCACTGTTTCTTATTTTATTCAGGCATTAAGTACTATCAAAAAAAAAATATTCGGAGTAATTTCAAGTTCATCTTCTTCTTCTAAGAAAATTAAAAAATACGGACTAAAAATTTTAGATCTAAATAAAGTTGATTCTCCTATTACGTATGTAGACGGTGCAGATGAAATTAATTTTGAGTTACAAATGATTAAAGGCGGTGGAGCTGCTTTAACTAAAGAAAAGATAATAGCAGCCTCTTCCAGTCAATTTATTTGCATAGTTGATGAATCTAAACAAGTAAAAGTTTTAGGAAATTTTCCACTACCTGTAGAAATTATACCTATGTCTTATTCTTATATTAAAAAAAAGGTAATTGAATTAGGAGGGGTTCCAAAATTAAGAAAAAATTTAATTACAGATAACGGTAATATTATTTTAGACATTTATGGTTTAAAAATATTAAATCCTATTTTTTTAGAAGATAAAATTAATTCTTTTCCAGGAGTAGTTACAGTAGGATTGTTTTCTAAAATAAAAGCAAATATTGTAATTATTGGAACTAAATCAGGAGTAAAAACAGTGTTTAATCAAATGTCATAAAAATTTATAATTTGGTGTTTTAGAATAAAATGATTCATTTTGTAACTTATACATGGTTTCTATTTTATAAATAGAGTTTTTTAAAAAAATTTATATTTAAAATATTTTCATGAAAAATAATGTAATTCGAAAAAATATTAGAATTAAAAGAAGAAATCTTAATCAAAAAATAAAAATAGATGCTGCTATAAAAGTTGCTAATTTGGTATTTAATTTCATAAAAGTTAAAAACATTCAAAATGTGGCTTTGTTTCATTCATTTGACGGAGAGATAGATACATTTCCTTTAGCTAATTTACTTTGGAAAAACAATAAAAAAGTTTTTTTACCTAAAATAAATTCTTTTTTTAAAAGAACAATTTATTTTTTAAAATATAAAAGAAATACCAATTTAAAATTAAATAAATTTAATATTTTTGAACCTGAAAAAATAAGTAAAAGAAAGTTTTTTATTGATGATTTAGAGATGATTTTAGTTCCATTAGTAGCATTTGATAAAGATGGAAACAGATTAGGGATGGGATTTGGTTTTTATGATCTTTTATTAAGAAATTGGAAAAAAAAAAAATTATACCTGTAGGTATAGCTTATAATTTTCAATTAGTTAAAGAAATACAAATTAATTCCTTAGATATTCCATTGCCTTATATCGTTACTCCTAAAAAAATTTGGTATTGGAATAAAAATTATTATTAGATGAATATTTTATTCTTTTTCATATTTATAAAGTAAAATAGCTACAGCAGCTATAGAACTGGTTTCAGAACGTAATGTCCTTTTTCCTAAAGATACATTTATAAATCCATATTTTTTTTTTAAATTTTCAATTTCTTTTTTTGAAAACCCCGATTCAGATCCAATTATAATATTTATTTTTTTTTGAAACAATTTTAAAGAACTTATTTTTTTTTTTGCACAAGGGTCAAAAATTAAATTTAATTCATTAACATTTATTTTTTTGCACCATAAGTTTATTCTTTCAGGAAAATTTATTTTAGGAACAATATTTCTTTTACATTGTAAACAAGAAGATATAGCTATTTTAGTCCATCGTTTTTGTTTAATTGATAATTCATTATTATCATTCTTTTTATGATAGTTGGTAGGCAATAAGGGTGTAATAGAATTGACTCCTAGTTCAGTAGATTTTTGAATTACAAAATTCATTTTTTTTTGATTTAAAATAATAGGAGCAAGGTGTATTTTAATAGAAGATTCTAAGTTTTTTTTTTCTTTTTTTTCTATGTATACATGGATTGAATTATTTTCAATTTTAGTTATTTTTCCTGTAAAAACACAATTTGTATTGTTAACAATTTTGATTTTTTCATTTATTTTCATTCTTAAAACATTTTTACAATAATGAATATTTTCTTTTGTTAAAAGTACATTTTGTTTTTCTTTAATTTTCCTTTCGTAGAAAATTCTATGTTTTTTTTTTTCATATTTTTGATTTTATAAAATCCAATTTGTTAAAAAATTTAATTTTTGTTTAAAAAAAATTTATATAGAAAATAACAATTATTTTTTAATATAAAATATATTAATTTTTAAAATTTATTATATTTTTTTTACTTAATTCAAGTTTATATTTAAATATTTTTTAGATATTTTCTGAAATTGATAATATCATTATTTTTAATTTCTTTTTGATTTCTTTTTGATTTTATTTTTTCTTTCAAAAAAAAATTTTTGTTAAGAATCTTAAATTTTTTTTGTTTTAGTTGAGATTTATAATTTTTGGATAGAATAATCCCGGTCTTTTTAAATCCGTTTTGAACTATAAAATTTAAAATTTTAGAAGAATAAGTTAAATTTGGATTTTTTAAATATTGTAACAAAATTTTACAGGTTTTCTGATAAGGATTGTTTAAGGTGTTTAAATCAAAAATTTTTGCTATTTTTTTAAATTCTTTAAATAAAGAAAAAGCAATTTTTTTAAAACAAGTTTTTTTATCTGAATTTAATAATCTTATTTTTTTGTTTGGTTTTCTTCCCTCTAGATTAATTTTTTCCCAATTTTCATTTAATTTTATTAATTCGGAATTCGTTAGATTAGGAGATTCATTAAATAAACACCATAATATAAATATATCCAAAAAAAATATTTGTATTTTATTAATTCCAATTGAAGAAAATGGATTAATATCAAGTGCTCTTATTTCTAAGTATTCAATCCCGTTTTCTTTAAGAGAATCAACAAAAGGGATTTTATTTTTTATTTTACATTTTGGTCTTATATAAGCATAGAATTCGTTTTCCATTTGTAAAATATTGGTGTTAATTTGTTGAAAATTTCCTTTTTTATCGAACAGATTCATTTTTTTAAACTTTTTTGAAGGTGTTTTAATTCCATATTTTACTGCGCTTAAATATTCATTTAAATTATTAAATGTTAAAGGCAAACTTCGAATTGATTCATTTGAATGGCCTAGTTCACTTAATCTTAATGAGGTGGCCCAGGGTAAATATTCTATATCTTTACTTGTTTTAGTTTTTGAAAAGATACTTTCTTTTTTATGAATTAAAAAATTTTTGTATATTGCTGGAGAAGCACCAAAAAAATAAGGAATTATCCATCCAAATTGATAAAAATTTCTTACTATATGTAAGTATTTATCAGAAATTATTTTTTTTTCTTTTTGTTTTTTTTCTCTTCCTATCCATTGTCTCCAAAATTTTATTGGCATTGAAAAATTATAATGTATACCAGATACTAGATTCATTGCAAGACCATAACGAGTTTGCAATCCCTTTCTATATAAAGTTTTAATTTTCCCAAAATTTGAATTTCCATATTGAGCTAATAGAACGCGATCTTTTTTTTCTTTAAAACAAGGCATACTTAGTGGCCAAAGGTATTCATCGTTAATATTTTTGGAAACATAACTATGTATATCAATTAGTATATCAAGTAATTGATTTATATCGTTGCATTTTGGCGTAACAAGTTCTAATAAATTTTCAGAAAAATCAGTAGTAATTGAGGAGTGAGTTAGTGGGTATCCTAGATTCTTTGGATGTTGAGATAATGAAAAATTTCCATTTTTTTTAATTCTAATTGCTTCTCTTTCAATTCCTCTAGATATACCATTTAATAGAATTCTATTTTTTTTTAACCAATTTAATTTTTTAGAAATATTTGAGATCAACATTCAACCCTTATATAGAATATATTTGATTAAAAAAAATACTTTTTTTGAAATGTTTTTCAGAAATAAAAGCATCCTGCATCCGGAAGGATTCGAACCTCCGACCGCTCGGTTCGTAGCCGAGTACTCTGTCCAACTGAGCTACGGATGCATTTTTATGTATTTATAAGACAGCGGAGAGAGAGGGATTCGAACCCTCGATGTAATAGTATTATACATACTCCCTTAGCAGGGGAGCGCCTTCAGCCGCTCGGCCATCTCTCCAAATTTTTTTAATTAAAAAATTTCCTTTGTAACTTGTATCTTACTTTTTTTAAATTATAAGTCAAACATTTTTTATTTATAGTGTTTTTTTAAGAAATAGAATAAATTTAATTTAATTTAATTGCGCCCAGTATAATTAAAGTATAGCAAGGCGCAATTATTCTTAATAAGAAGATGTTTGTGTTTTTTCTGATTGAATTCTTCGATAAATTTCTTCTCTGTGAACAGAAACTTTTTTTGGAGCATTGACACCAATTCTAACTTGATTTCCTTTAACTCCTAACACAGTAACTGTGACTTCATCTCCAATAATTAATGATTCCCCAACTCGACGAGTTAGAATTAACATTCTATGCTCCTAAAAAAAATAAAATAAAGTAAGTAATCCAATCTTATTTATGGACTCATTTAAAAATATGCTATAAATTAAAATTATAAAATAATATTTTCACAGTTTTTTATATAAGTTTCTTCTTAAATAAGAAAAGATTTTTTAAATAAAGGTAATATTCAATTATATATTAATATATTGGTATATAAAAATTTATTATGTTTATTTGTAACTTTAATTATTTTGCTTAAGAACAGATAAAATCCAATTTTTAACTTCTTTTATAAAAAGATTATTATTTTTGGGGTTTGTTCCTCCACCTTGTGCGCTTTTTTCATTTCCTCCTCCTTTTCCATTTATTTTTTTAGTTATAAAATTTATTATTTTTAACGCTGAAATTAATGTTTTTGACACATTTGTAACATTGACTAAAATAGAAATTTTTTTATTTTTCTTGTTAGTTAATATAACTATAAATGAACTTAAATGATTTTTAAAATAATTAATTAAATTTTTTATGAAACTTAATTCTCTTTCTTGAAATTGATAAATAATTAACCTAGTAGTATCAATTAGTATACCCTTTTTAAGTATTTTTTTAGCTATTTCTTTAATTTCATATTTTTCAAATTTTTTATTTATTGATTTAAAATATAAATGTTTATTTGATAAAAAATTAATTTTTTTAATTATTTCTTCTTCTTTTTCTTTTAAAATTGTTTTTATTTGATTAAGAATAGATTCTTTTTTTTGAATTAATAGCAATGCTTTATTTTTTGTAACCGCTTCTATTCGATGAATGTTAGAAGCAATACTATTACAGGAAGTAATTTTTAATATTCCAATTTCTTTGGTTTTTTTGACATGAGTTCCAGCACATAATTCATGAGAAAAGTTATCTATGGACAAAACTCTTACTTTTGTATCGTATTTTTTATTCTCTAAAAAAATGATATTTCTTTTTTTCGCTTCTTCAAAATAAATTATTTTAAATTTAACTTTTAAATTTTCCCAAATTTTATTATTTATTATTTTTTCAATTTTTCTTATTTTTTTTTCAGAAATAGATCCCGGATATAAGAAATCAAAACGAAAATATTCTTGAGTTATTAGTGATCCTTTTTGTATAATATTTTGATTTAAAGCAATTTTTAATGCACTATGCAATAAATGAGTAGCGGAATGATTTATTTCTATTGCCTTTCTTTTTTTAATATTAATTTTAGCTTTGACAATAGAATTATTTTGTATTGTTCCTTTAATCAATTTTCCAAAGTGAATGATTACCGATCCATTTTTTTTGGTGTCTTCAACCAAAAAATTAAAACATTCGTTATATATTTCTCCGGAGTCTCCAATTTGTCCCCCAGATTCAGCGTAAAAAGGAGTTTCTTTTAAAACTAAAACAATTTTTTCGCTTTTAGATTGAGTTTTTTCAACATTAATTTCATTTAAAAATATACCTAATATAGTTGTTGTAATTTCTTTTTTTTCATAACCTAAAAAAATGGTAGGTTTTATTTTAGACATTAGGTAGTTTTTAATAAAAGAAAATTTATTTGATTTTTTTGATTTCTTTTTTTGATTTTCCATTAATTTATTAAAATTCTGATAATCTAATATTATTTTTTTTTCTTTACAAATTTCATCTATTAGATCCACCGGAAAACCGTACGTGTCATGTAATTTAAAAACAATTTCTCCGGGAAGAACATTATTGTTTATTTTAAGAATATTTTTATTTAGTATGATAATTCCTTTTTTTAGTATTTTTAAAAATTGAATTTCTTCTGATTTTAATATTTTTTTTATTTTTTTTTCTTCTTTTATAAATTTACAACCAGAATTTTCTATTAATTTAATTAAATAAGGTATTATTTTATATAAAAATGCATTTTTTATTCCAATTTTTAATCCATGGCGTAAAGCTCTTCTAATTAATCTTCTAAGTACATATCCTCTTCCCTCGTTAGAAGGCTGAATTCCATTGGAAATGATATATAAACTAGTTCTTATATGGTCAGCTATTATGTAAAGTGATTGGTTGTTCAAATCTTGAATATTATAAGTATTTGATAAATAAAAAATTAATTTTTTAAACAAGTCAATTTTATAGTTTGAATTTTTTTTTTGTAAAATTGAAGTGATTCTTTCTAATCCCATCCCAGTGTCAACAGATTTGTAAGGTAAATCAATTATAGTTCCATTTGAAAGAAGGTTGAATTGAATAAATACAATATTCCATATTTCTATATATTTGTCGTTATTAAAAAAATTTTTTTTATTTAAAGCAGTTTTTTCAGTATTAAAAAAAATTTCAGTGCAGGGCCCGCATGGTCCACTAGATCCCATTTTCCAGAAATTTTCAGATAAAAATATTTTTTCTTTTTTTTCTATTCGGATAATTTGTGAGAGAGGCATTTTGATGATGTTTTTCCAAACATCATATGTTTCTTCATCGGAGTCATGAACAGTTACTATTAGTTTTTCAGCAGGTAAATTAAACCATTTATTTGATGTTAAAAGTTCCCAAGCGTATTTTATAGCTTCTTTTTTAAAATATTCTCCAAAACTAAAATTTCCAAGCATTTCAAAAAAAGTATTATGATAAGGAGTAAAACCTACATTATTAAGATCATTGTGTTTTCCTCCTGTACGTAAACAATTTTGAACAGTAGCTATTTTTTTATGAGTTATTTTTTCTTTTCCTAAAAAAACATCTTTAAATTGGTTCATTCCAGCATTAGTAAATAGTAAAGAGGAATCATTTTTCGGAATAATTGAACTTCCAGAAATAATAGTATGATCTTTTTTTTTAAAAAATTCTAAAAACATTGCTCGTATATCGTTAATGCTTTTTTTCATATTTTCCTTTTTAAGTAAATTTAATTTTTAATTGTAAAAAACAAAAAAAATTGCTTTTTATTTTATAATAATAAAATATTAAGTTTGTTAAATTTTGTCAATTTTAGTTAATTAATATACATTTAAAAAAAATTTATAAATATGTTATATACTATTACTTATAGTAGTTAAATTTTTATAAATAAAATTATGAATAAATTTTTAAAATTTGAAAAGAAATTTTCTTTTATGTGTTTTTTAAACACTCGATTAGATCAAGCGATAACAAAATTTTTTAAATCATATTCTCGAACTTACTTAAAAAAATGCATTTTATCAAATCAAGTTTTTATTAATAATAAAAAAGTTAATATTCCTAAGAAGAAAATATATTATGGAGATTTGATTACTGTATTTTTTTTTAAATCAAATGAAGTGGAAATTTTAGATAAAAACATTCCATTAAATATTATTTATGAAGATGAGCATCTTCTTATTTTAAATAAACAAACAAATATGGTAGTTCATCCAGGCGCTGGTAATAAAAATGGAACAATATTTAACGCTTTGTTACATAATAATAAAATTTTTAAAAATATACCTCGATCTGGAATAGTTCATCGATTGGATAAAGATACTACTGGTTTGATGGTAATAGCAAAAAGTTTGATTGTATATAAAAAATTAAAAAATTTATTTAAATCAAGAGACATTCATCGAGAATATGAAGCTATTATTATAGGAAACGTAATTTCAGGAGGAGTAATTAGTGCTCCAATTTCAAGAAATATTTATAAAAGAACGAAAATGGCAGTAAATAAAAATGGAAAATCAGCTGTTACCTATTATAAAATAATTGAAAATTTTAATGATTTTACTCACGTTAAAGTTAAGTTAAATTCTGGAAGAACACATCAAATCAGAGTTCATATGTCGTATATTAGACATCCTTTAGTTGGAGATCAAATTTATGGAGGAAAAAAATTTTTAAAAAAAGGAATTGATTCCATTATTTTGAATAAAATAAAAAATTTTCCGAGACAAGCATTACATGCAAAAAAGTTATCTTTTTTTCATCCAATCAAAAATACATTTATGAGTTGGAAAACAAATTTGCCTAAAGATATAGCTAATTTAATTGAATTTTTAAAATTTTTTAATAAATAAAAATATAAATCTTTTACGTATTTAAAATAATAGATTTTTTTAATTCCTTAATTTAAAAAAAAATTATTTTTTATTAGAAAAATTTGATAATCTTTTTATAGCTGTTTTTAATGCCCAACAATATCCATCTGTTCCAAAACCGGTAATTACGCCTTGAGATATATCCGATAACCAAGAGTTAGATCTAAAATTTTCTCTAGCATGAATATTTGAAATGTGAACTTCAATAAAAGGAATATTTACTGCTAATAAAGCATCTCGAATTGCTATACTTGTATGTGTGAATGCTGCTGGATTAATAATTATATAATTAATTTTTTTTTTTGATTTATGTATTTTTTCAATAATAGAATGTTCTGCATTAGATTGATAATGATATAAATTTGCATTTAATGCTAATGCTTTTTTATTTAGTAAATGTGTTAGTTCTTCTAACGTTGTATTTCCATATTTTTTAGGTTCTCTAGTTCCTAATAAATTTAAATTAGGTCCATTTAATATCAAAAGATTAAATTTTTTTTTCATATTTTTTATGTTGTTTTAAAAGTTAAAAAAGTAGTTAATGTTTATTATTAAAGTTTTTTTGATGAAAGTAGACAACTTTACCAATTAATTATATAGATGACATCTTTTTTTAAAAAAATATAGAAAAATTTTTTTTTAAAAGGTATTTAATATCTATTCAAATTTTTTTAAATTTATATTTAATTATAACAAAAATTATTTTTTTTTATATATCTTAAATATAAAAAATATAATTTTTTAATTTAAAATAAACGCAATAAGTGAGAGAAAAATGTTAAATGTTGTTTCTAAAAATTTATTATTCAATAACAATATTAATTATCAAGATTTATTTAATATTTTAAGTGATATTTTCGAAAAAAAAGTTGATTATACTGATTTATATTTTCAGTCTAAATTAAAGGAATCATGGATATTAGAAGATAGAATTATAAAAAATGGGATATATTTGTTTGATCAAGGAATTGGAATACGAACAATTAAAAGAAATACGACTTTTTTTTCTTATGTAGACACCATTAATTTAGAAGGATTAAAAAATAGTGCAGATATTATTATTAATACTTTGAAAAACCCTTCATATAAAAAAATATATAATTTTTCTCCCGAAAAAATAAAAAAAAGATATCCCTCTGAAAATCCTATCGATCAAAAGAACACTAATGAAAAAATTGAAATTTTATATTACATTGACAAAATTGCTAGAAAAATCGATAGACGAGTAACTAAAGTTAATGCAGTTTTAACTGGAATTCATGAAGAAGTTTTAATTTCTTCTTCTTCAGGAGTTTTAGTTTCAGATATACGTCCATTAATACATCTTTCCATTACTATATTAGTAGAAGAAAATGGAAATCGTGAAAAGGGATACAGTGGTGGAGGAAGTAGAGGAAATTATGATTTTTTTTTAGAGAAAGATACATTAGGAAATAATAGAGTATTTAATTGGATACATGAAGCAGTTAATTCAGCTCTGATCAATCTTTCTGCTAAATTAGCTCCGGCAGGATCATTACCAGTAGTATTGGGATCAGGTTGGCCAGGAGTTTTATTACATGAAGCTGTTGGACATGGATTAGAAGGAGATTTTAATCGAAAAGGAACTTCAGTTTTTTCAAAAAAAATCGGCAAGAAAGTGGCGTCTAAGTTATGCACTGTTATAGATGATGCTACTTTACTTAATTTAAGAGGGTCATTATCTGTTGATGATGAAGGGGTTCCTGGACAATCCAATATCCTAATTAAAGATGGAGTATTAAAAAAATATATGTTAGATAAATTTAATGCTCAGTTAATGGGTTTAGAAAGTACAGGTAATGGAAGAAGAGAATCATATTCGCATTTACCGATGCCTAGAATGACAAACACTTATATGTTGCCAGGAACTTCTGAACCTGACGATATTATTAATAGTGTTGATTATGGAGTTTATGCAAAAAATTTTTCGGGAGGTCAAGTAGATATAACGTCTGGAAAATTTGTTTTTTCTACTTCTGAAGCATATTTAATTAAAAAAGGGAAAATAAAAGAAGCTATCAAAGGTGCTATGATAATAGGATCAGGTATTGAAGTAATGCAAAGTATTTCTATGGTAGGTAATGATTTAAAAATGGACTCAGGAACGGGAACATGTTCAAAAGATGGACAAAATATTCCAGTTGGAGTTGGATTACCGACAATTAAAATAAAAAAATTAACAATAGGAGGAATTAATTAATTTTTTTTATTAAATATAAAAAATTGATGTTTATCTTTGAAAGCATACGATGTATATATTATGTATGCTTTCAAAATTTTATTTTTTATAAATAAAAAGTTAGTTTATTCGTTCTTTAATACGAGCTGATTTTCCTATTCTACTTCGTAAATAATATAATTTAGATTTTTTCACAAATCCCTTTCTTTGAACAATAATTTTTTCAATTATAGGAGAATGAGTAGGAAATACTCTTTCAATCCCTTCATTATTAGATATTTTACGTAATGTAAAACTAGAATTCAAATTTCTTTTTCGAATAGCTATTACTATTCCTTCAAAAGATTGTAATCTTTTTTTAGAACCTTCTACTACCCATACTTCTACTTTAAGAGTATCTCCAGGTCTAAAGTTAGGTATGTTTTTTTTAAGTTGAGATTCTTCTATTTTTTGAATAATTTTATGCATTTTATTTTTTTTTTTTGTAAGTATAGATATAGTTTACAACAATTTTATTCAATTAGATTTTTTTTTTATATTTATTTTGGTATTCCAGAAGAAGTTTTTTTTCTTCCTTAGTTAGTGTTATGTTCTTTAATAAATCTGGTCTTTTTTTCCATGTCTTTCCAAGAGAATGCTTTAATTTCCATTTTTTTATTTTAGCGTGATTTCCAGACAACAAAATATCGGGAACATTGTAATTTAAGAATTTTTTTGGTCGAGTATATTGAGAATGTTCTAATAAATTTTTAGAAAAAGAATCTTCTTCAGCCGATTGAATTTTTCCTAAAACACCAGGTATAACTCTAACTAGACAGTCTATTAGTACCATTGCTGGTAATTCTCCTCCGCTAAGAATGTAATCTCCTATTGACCATTCTTCGTCTACACAATTTTTGATTAATCTTTCATCTATTCCTTTGTACCTTCCACATACTAGAATTAAATTTCTATTTAAGGACAATTTCAAAATGTCCTTTTGATTCATTTTTTTTCCTTGAGGAGACAAATAAATTATTTTAGTTTTATTTTTAATAAAACATTTAGCAGCTTGGATAGCTAAATAGATAGGTTCTATGTTCATAATCATTCCAACTCCTCCTCCATAAGGATAATCGTCTACAGATCTATTTTTTTTCTTACTATAATCTCTTGGATTCCAGAAATTTATTTGTAATATAGTTTTTTTAATAGCTTTATTTATAATTCCAAATTTGATAATCGATGAAAACATTTCTGGGAAAATAGTTATGATTCCAAACCAAATTTTTTTTTTATTTTTTGTTTTCAAACATGATAGTCCCAGTCAACTAAAACATAATTTTTCATAATGTTAACTTCTTTAATGATTTTATCTTCAATAAAAGGAATAAAAAGAGTAGGTTTAAAACTTCTTGAAATATCTTCAATTATCAAAATATCGTAAAAATTATTATCAATTAAATTTATTATTTTACCTATTTTTTCTTTTTTTAAGTTAAAAACAGATATTCCAATCATTTGATTCCAATAATATTCATTTTTTTTTAAAACAGGTAATTGACTTTTATTTATCCAAATATTTTCATTAGTCAAAATTTTTATCTTTTCTCGATCAGAAAAATTTTTAAATTTTACTAAAAAATTATTTTTTATTTTTTTAAAACAAATTACCAAAATTTTTTCAAAAAATTTAGGTTTTATAAACCAAGGAAAATATTTAAAAATATTTTCCTTTTTTTCGGTATAGGAAAAAATTTTAATAAATCCTTTTATTCCATAAGGTGATCCAATTCGACCTACTATCAAAAAAGAATTTATATTTTTTTTATTCATAAAATTTTATTTTTTTAGGAATTTTTTTGGTTAATTATATATTTTACTCTTTCTGATAATTGAGCACCTTGTTTTTTCCAATAAGTTAACCTTTCTAAATTAATATTAGCATTTTTTTCTTTATTATTATGAATCGGATCAAAGAAACCAATTTTTTCAATAAATTTCCCATTTCTTGATTTTCGACTATCTGTAATAACTATTTGATAAAATGGCTTTTTTTTAGCCCCATTTCGAATTAATCTAATTTTAACCACAGTTTTTATTCTCTATCTTTAGTAAATATTTTAATTATATCATATCTTTTTTTTAGAAGAAAATATTCATTTTTTAACAAAAATATGTTTATTAATATTTAATTAATGAATTAAATAATTTTTTATATTTTTCCAAATATTATGAATTCCATTTTTTTTAATTTTTTTGATCATTCTTTTCATGATTTCAAATTGTTTGAGTAATTTGTTTATATCCTGTACACTTGTTCCTGAACCATTAGCAATTCTTTTTTTTCTAGATCCTTTAATGATATTAGGTGTTTTTTTTTCTTTTTTTGTCATAGAGTTAATAATATTTTTCATTTTTAATAATGTGTTTTCGTTTATTTCTTGAATGTTTCCAACATTAGGAATATTTGTTTTATTTGGAAAATTTTTAATAAAAGATTTTACACCATCTATTTTTTGAATTTTATCAATTTGATTATAAAAGTCATTCAAATCAAATTTAGGGTTTTTAGCTATATTTTCGTTAAACAATGGTTTTTTGGAATGAATGATTTTTTTTTCAACATTTTTAATAAATGAAATGACATTTTTCATTCCTAAAATTCTTTCGGCTATTTTTTCGGGTAAAAAAGGCTGTAAATCATTTAGTTTTTCTCCTGTTCCTATAAACTTAATTGGTTTTTTAGTTGAAAATCTAGCTGATAGAGCTATTCCTCCTCTAGAATCTCCGTCAATTTTTGTTATAATAATTCCTGATATTGATAGAAGATCATTAAATGTTTTTGATATATTCATTCCTTCTTGTCCTGTCATAGCGTCTAATACCAATAATGTTTCAATTGGAGATATAGTTTCTTTAATTTGAATAATTTCATTCATCATTTCTTTATCTATATGAAGTCTTCCTGCTGTATCTATTAATAATACTTCATAAAAATTTTTTTTTGCATATTCTAAAGATTTTCGAGCTATGTCAATTGGTTTTTCATCTATGGAAGTAAAGAAAAAATCAACATTTATTTCTTTTGATAAAGTATGTAACTGTTGAATAGCAGCAGGTCGGTATATATCTAAAGAAGTTATAAGTATTTTTTTTTTGTATTTTTTTTTAATAAATTTTGCTAATTTTCCTACAGTAGTAGTTTTTCCTGTCCCTTGTAAACCAACTAAAAAAAATATTGCGGGAGGTTGAACAGAAAAATTTAATTCATCATTTTTTTTACCCATTATTTCAATTAGTTCATTTTTAATAATCTTTATAAATTCTTGTCCAGGAGTTAAATTGATATTAATTTTTTGACCAATAGATTTTTTTAGTACTGAATTAATAAAAGTTTTAATAACTGATAAAGAAACATCAGCTTCTAATAGTGTTTTTCTAATTTCTCTTAAAGCATCAGTAATATTTTCTTTAGTCAATCTTCCTTTGCTTCTAATCTTATTTAAAATAAAAGACAATTTTTTACTTAAATTTTCGAACATTTCTTTCTCCAATTTTATTTAAAATAATTTATGTTAAAATTTATAATTTTCGACAAATTAAATACTAGCATGTAATAAGTTTTAAATAGATTAATCATAAAAAATATTTTTGAACAAAGTATAATTCTTTATATTGATTTATAAGTTCCTACGATTTTAAAATCTTTTACAAAAATTTTAATTTTTTGAAAAAATTTTTCTATTTGAAAATTTTTCAAATCAGATTTAATATCTAAAAACATTTTTTTTTCTTTTGAAGAATTTTGAAAACAAAATAATTCAAATTTGTTAACGATAATATTGTGTTCTTCTAATAACGAAAACAAAGATATAAAATAATAAGATTTATTCTTTATAATGAATGTTATCATTATTTTCTCAAAAAAAATGTTTAAACTTAAAGGTTTTTTTTTAGAAAGAACAACAAATTTGGTAAAATTATTAATTTTGTTAGAAATATTTTTTTTTATAATTTTTAAATTGTAAATATTAGCTCCTATAGGACTTCCTATAGCTGCTATGTTGTTTAGATTTAAAGAAGAAACTTGCTTCATGGCTATTGCTGTACTTTCAACATATTTTTTTGCCCAATTAGAGAATAGAGAAATAAATTTTTTACATTGTTTAAACGGTTGAGAATGACTGTAAATCGTTTCAATTTTATTAAGAGAAGCAGTAGATATACCTAATAAACAATGTTCAATGGGAATCGAAAATTTTTCAATAACCAACAGGTTATATTGACTCAATAAATTATAAATTTCAGAAATAGGTCCAGTACAACTATTTTCTATAGGAACAATACCGATATCAGAATAATTGTTCTCTACATTTTGAAATACTTTTTTGAAATTAGAACAATTTTTTTTTAATAATTTTTTGTTTTTTTTTGTCTCGTATTCGAGGGTAGCATTATAAGAATAAGATCCTTTAGGTCCTAGAAAAGATGCAGATAAATTTTTATTTGATGATTTTTTTGTTTTTTCTAAAAGTTTTTTTTGTATTGATATTGATTGATTAATTATAATGTTAAATATATCCGAAATATATTTTTCTTTAATTCCATATTTTTGTCCTGTGTTGATCAATTGTTTGATCATATTTTTTTCTCTATTTTTATCTTTTATCGAATGATTAATAGCTAATTTTATTTTAGCTATTTTTATTGTTAAAGATTGTCTTTTTGATAATAAAATTATTAATTTTTTATTTATTAAATTAATTTTATTTCGTATCGTTAATAATGGATCGTTTGAATTCATATTCTATTACTCTTAATATGTTAGTTAAAAAGAAAATTTTTTACGATATTTTATATATTAAAATTAAAAAAAATTTATGAAAATATTTTGGTTAATTTTTTTATTTAAATATTCTTTAAAAATTAAATTTTGTAGATAAACAAAATCTACATTTTTATATAGATATAAATTTGAGTAAAAAAATATATTTATTAAAAGTAGTAATTATTATAATTTTTATAAAAAATTAGTTATTATTATATAATAAAAATGTATTTTTTTTGAATTTTTATTAATTTTTATTAATCTTAGGTATTTTATGAAAACTTATTTAGTTAAAAAAGAAAATTATTCTCCTGATTGGTATGTTGTAGATGCTTCAAATAAAATTTTAGGAAGATTTGCTAGTCAAATTTCCAAATTACTTAGAGGAAAGCATAAAGAAATTTATACTCCTAATGTGGATACTGGTGATTATGTAATTATATTGAATGCAAATAAAATAAAAATAACAGGAAATAAATATGAAAATAAAATCTATTATAATCATACAGGTTATGTTGGAGGAATAAAGAAAAAAAGTTTTAAACAGGTAATGTCTATTAATCCGTCAAAAATATTAAAAAATGCAATTAAGGGAATGTTACCTAAAGGGGTTTTAGGAAGGGGTATGTTAAAAAAATTAAAAGTCTATAATGAAAGTCAACATAGACATATAGCTCAAAATCCAAAAAAATTAATGATTTAATTAAGGAAAAAAGATGAGTGGAGAAAAAAATTATTATAGTACAGGTAGAAGAAAAAGTTCTTCAGCGAGAGTTTTTTTAAAAAAAGGAACAGGAAATATAACAATTAATAATTTTTCTTTAAAAAAATATTTTGGTAGAAAAACGTCATGTATGGTAGTTTTACAACCTTTAAATTTAATTAATATGGAAAATAAATTTGATCTTTATATTACTGTTAAAGGCGGAGGAATTTCAGGACAAGCTGGGGCTATTCGACAAGGCATTACCAAAGCATTAATTGTTTATGATAATTTATTTAGAATAGAGTTGAGAAAAGCGGGGTTTGTAACGAGAGATTCTCGAAAAGTTGAACGAAAGAAAGTAGGTTTTAGAAAGTCTAGAAGACGTCCTCAATTTTCTAAAAGATAGTCTAAATTGTTTAATAATCTAATCTTCTTTGATTAGATTATTAAATTATCTTATAGGCATTTTATGAATATACAAAAATATACACGATTAAACTTATTGTTTTAAAGTTTTCTTTTCGAGAAAACTATAAATATCGAAACAAAGAGATTTAATGTTTTTTTTATCAAAACAAGAAATAAAATAAATTTTATTTTCTTTTTTAAAATTTTTAGTAATCTTTTTTTTTATATAATATAAATTATTTTGATTTAATAAATCAGTTTTATTTAAAATCAACCATCTAGGTTTATTATATAGTTTTAAACTATATTTTTTTAATTCAGTTGTAATGACTTTGATGTTTTTAATAGGATCAGAGTTATCAGTAGGAAAAAGATCAACGATATGTAATAAAATTTTGCACTTTTCTAAATGTTTTAGAAATTCGAAACCTAATCCTGATCCATTAGAAGCATTTTTTATTAAACCCGGAATATCTGCGATGGAAAAAGTTTTTTTTTCTTCAACCATTACTTGTCCTAAAATTGGTTTAATAGTGGTGAAAGGATAATCTGCTATTTTTGTTTTGGCTTTAGAAACTTGGCTAACAAAGGTTGATTTTCCAGCATTAGGTAAACCTAGTGTTCCTACATCAGCTAATAGTCTAAGTTCTAAAGTAATTTTTCTGTTTTCTCCTAATGTACCTAATGTTCTTTTTCTAGGTGTTCTATTTACAGATGATTTAAATCTAGAATTCCCAATACCTCGCCATCCTCCTTTAGCAATTAATATTTTTTGTTGATGTAATTTAAGATCGGTGATAATTTCACTAGTTTCATCGTTGATGATTCTAGTTCCTATAGGGACATCAAGATATATATCAGGAGCTGTTTTTCCAGAGCAGTTTTTTCCTTTTCCATTTTCACCATTTTTTGCTAAAAAAGTTTTTTTAAATCTGTATTCAACAAGAGTATTTAGATTTCTATCTGCAATAATCCAAATGTTTCCTCCATTTCCTCCATCACCGCCATTAGGGCCTCCTTTAGGAATGTATTTTTCTCTTCTAAAACTTATACATCCATTTCCTCCATTACCTGCAATAACATGAATAGTAGCTATATCAATGAATTTCATTTTTTTAAATAATTTTATTATAAAAACGTGAACGTTATTTCAATAATTTTTAGTTTTAAATGTATTAATTATTAAAATTGTAAATTCAACTTAAATAAAAATTTAATTTTTAAAAATTAATTTTTAATAAGTTAAATATTTAGGTAAAAAGGTTTTTTTTAAACTAATTTAAAATGCTTACAAATTTTCTTTTTTTTAAACCTTTAGTTTCAAATTTCACTATTCCACTTTTGATAGCAAAAATAGTATGATCTTTTCCGCAAGAAACATTTTTCCCAGGATGAAATTTAGTTCCTCTTTGACGTACTATGATACTTCCAGCTAATATAAATTCTCCTCCAAAACGTTTTATACCCAGTCTCTGGGAATGAGAATCTCTTCCATTTCTAGTAGAACCACCTGCTTTTTTATGTGCCATTTTTGATATCTCTTTCCGGATAATGTATATTTAAAATTTTTATATCGGTGAAAAATTGTCGGTGTCCTTGTTTTTTTTTGTAATGTTTTCTACGATTAAATTTGATTATATTAATTTTTTTAGATTTCCCATGACGCAAAATATTAGCTTCAATTGTACTTCCTAAAATATTAGGAGAACCTATTTTAATTGTTGAAGTGTCAGTAATAAGTAAAATGTTTTTGAAAATGATATTATTTCCGGCAGAAATGTTTAATTTTTCTATTCGAATTATCTGTCCGACATTTACTTTATATTGTTTCCCCCCGGTTTTAAAAACTGCATGCATATATTACTCCAATTATATTAAAAATATTTAAATATATAAATTGTTTTTTTATATATATAAAAAATTATTTGATAATTAATTATATATTAATTTTTTTAATTAAAATACAGATTTTCGTTTTAATAAATTTAATTCTATTTAAAATATTTGAATATTTTTATTTTTTAGTGAGTACAAAAAATAATTTTATTTAAATTAATTGTTTTTAAGTAATATAATATTTGTTCTAAGAACATTAAATTTTTTGTTAAGTTTTCACATTTTTTTGATATAAAAACTTTATTAATTAAGGAAGTTTATTTAGCAATATAACTAACTAAAACTAAATTAGCCGATAATTTAAAATCTGTTGTTATTAATTTTGAATAAAATAGTTTTTAATTTCTAAAAATATCATTTTTTTATTTTTAATGATGATGTTTGAACCCATTTTGATTAATTTAAATATACAAAGAAATTTGTTCTTAAACATAGTTTCAGTTATCTTGCTTTTTCCTAAAGATGTTATATTTAATAAAGTGAAATTTACTTATAGATCAGTTGGAAACTCACTTAGAATGCGCGAGGCAATATTAATACTGACTAAATTTGGTCTTTTTTCTTTCATGTTTAAGGTAATTTCAGTCTTTTTTAATATTGATTTTATCTCCTGTTTTATTTAAAATTTCTAAAGTTTTTTAAAATAAAAAAGGATTAGTTTTATGATATATAATACATCCTCTTTAAATTGAACTAGTTATTTAAAAAAGTTCCCGTTTCCATTCATTTTATCAGTAGATATTCTCTAATTTTTTCTCATTAGATAGCATACCTTTTGAATGAATGTTTTTCATTTCAACTTCTATAATTTTTGCATTTCAATAATTTAGAAAATTAGTAATACGCTGTATTTAAAGTTCTTAAGTAGCACAATTAATTACGGATATTTATTTTACTAAAACAGTAATACTAACAATGACACCAGTAGTTTTGATACTGTTTTTTTTAAAGTAATTTTATTTTCTATAAATTTTTTAGATATTTTTTCTAAAATATATTCATATTTTAATTGTAATGAAAACTTTCATTTTTTTAATGTAATTGAATAAAAATCTATGAGTTTTTTTTAATTTTATATCCTCCTGGAAAAAAATTTTAGTATTTTTAAAATGAATTAATAAAAGTTTTTTTGTCTATATTGAATCTTCTAATAGAAATTCTTAAATTATAAGGTATTTTTATATTGGTTATAGAACTAGTATTAAAGTATATAAAATTTTTAAATTCAATTTAAGAACTTAATTTGATTAATAATCTAATTGCTATTTTTATATCTTTTATTTTTAGCAGATTTTTAATTTTTATTAGATGTTTAACTGAAAGATAAAAATACTACAGATAATTTAAAATTTTTAGCTCCAGAAATTTTAACTTTTCCATTAAATTTTTCATGTCTTAATATGCGAAGTTTTTTTATTTTAAAAGATATTTTTTAAATTAATTTGTTTTTTTTTTGTAAATTTCCCATTCTTTTGGAGTATATGTTTCAATTGTAAGAGCATGTATTTTATTGCTTGTAATCAATTTAGTTAAAGGAGAATAGATAATTTGTTGTTTGTTCTTTTCTTCCATTGTAATAAATTTTTTACTAATTGCTATTATTTTTAAGTGATAATTATCTCCTTTTATATAAACTTTTTCTAAAAATTTTTCTTTTAATAATAATGATTTTATTGTTTTTTTCATCATGTTAATTCGGTTGTTTAATATTTACTTCATTATACAATAAATAAGTTCAATTTTCTTTGCTTAATAATAATTTTTTATTTAATTAATTTTGATTTTTTAAGAATAATTTTTAAAAAAATTATTAAAATGTATGTTTTACATTATAAATATAATAAATAAAAATTAGATAAATAGATCTTTATAAATAAAATCTTTGGTATATTATTATTTAAAACAACTGGTTTTTTGAAATTTATTTATTTTTTAGATTTCTTTAAAAAAAAGAATTTTTTTATTTGATTAAATATATAATTTTTATATTCATAAAGTGTTACATAGGAGATACAGTCCTATCACAAATTACTGTGAGGTATTTATATGATAACGCATGTTCCAATGACTTTAACAGGTGTTGAAAAACTTAAAAAAGAACTTGAAAAATTAAAAAAAGTAAAACGTCCTCAAATCATTGCTTCTATAGCTAATGCTAGAGAACATGGTGACTTAAAAGAAAATGCTGAATATCATGCAGCTAGAGAAGAACAGGGATTTTGTGAAGGAAGAATTCAAGATATTGAAACTAAATTATCTATTGCTCAAATAATCGATGTAACAAAAATAAAAAATACCGGTAGGGTAATTTTTGGTTCAACTGTAACCATTGTTAATGTAATAAAATCTAAATCTTCTACTTATAGAATTGTTGGAGATGATGAAGCAGATTTTAAAAAAAATTTAATTTCAATTAATTCTCCAGTTGCAAGAAGTTTAATAGGAAAATGTAAAAATGATATTGTTGATGTTATAACTCCTTCAGGAATTGTAAGTTATAAAATATTAAATGTAGAGTACATATAACATTTTTAGAAAATTTAAAATATGCGAATAGATTAGAAAAATAAAAAGGGAATAAAAAAAGAATTTTATTCCCTTTTAGTTTTTTTAATTTTTTTAAAAATATGGTAATAATTAATCATGTCAAGAAGAAATGTAAAAAAAAAATGGTTAAAAAATCACTTCAGAGATTTTTATGTTAGAGAATGTCAAAAATATAATTTTCGTTCTAGGGCATGGTTTAAACTGAAAGAAATTCAAGAAAAGTTTAAGATTCTTAGAAAAGGAATGTCATTAGTTGATTTAGGATCATCTCCTGGTAGTTGGTCTGAATATGCAATAAAGATAGTAGGGAAAAAAAGTTTTTTTTTGGCATTTGATATATTACCTATGAAACCCATTCCTGGTGTAGATTTTTTTCAAAAGGATATTAATAAAGGAAAGATTTTAAATTTTTTTTATAAAAATAAAAATATTAAAAAGGTAAATTTAGTAATGTCGGATATGGCACCAAATATATCTGGTTTTTTTGATATTGATATGGTTAAAATATTAAAATTGTCTGAATCAGCTTTAAATTTAACTAAAAAAATTTTAACAAAAAATGGGATTTTTTTAATTAAATTATTTCAAGGAAGTGGATTTTCTGATTATATTCATAGATTGCGTTTACTTTTTTTAAAAGTATATATATATAAACCAAATTCTTCTCGTTCTTCTTCTAGAGAAGTTTTCATTGTAGCGGTTGGACGAAAAATATAGTAGTCTAAGTTTTTTGTTAACTTAGTTGTAATGCGAGGTAGTATTTTGAGTGATATGGTTAAAAACTTAATTCTTTGGTTAGTTGTTGCTGTTATATTAATGTCTATTTTTCAAAATTTTACCACAAATAATTTAAATAATAGAAAAATTGAATATTCAACATTTTTATCTGAAGTCAATCAAGATCAAGTTAGAGAAGCGCGTATTAATGGTAGAGAAATAAATGTTATTAAAAAAGATAATAATCGATATGTTACATACATTCCTATCAATGATCCGAGATTATTAGATACACTTTTAATAAAAAATGTTCGGGTTATAGGAGAAGGTTCTAATGAACCTGGAATAATTATGTCCGTTTTAATTTCATGGTTTCCTACTTTTTTATTAATAGGGATTTGGATTTTTTTTATGAGACAGATGCAACTTGGAGGAGGAAAAGGAGCAATGTCTTTTGGAAAAAGTAAAGCAAAGATGCTTACAGAAGATCAGATAAAAACAACTTTTTCCGATGTTGCAGGATGCGATGAAGCAAAAGAAGAAGTTAGTGAATTAGTTGAATATTTAAAAGAACCAATTAGATTTCAGAAATTAGGAGGGAAAATACCTAAAGGTGTATTAATGGTAGGTCCACCTGGAACAGGAAAAACATTATTAGCTAAAGCTATTGCCGGAGAAGCTAAGGTTCCTTTTTTTACAATTTCAGGTTCTGATTTTGTAGAAATGTTTGTAGGTGTAGGTGCTTCTAGGGTAAGAGATATGTTTGAACATGCTAGAAAAGTAGCACCTTGTATAATTTTTATAGATGAAATAGATGCAGTTGGTCGTCAAAGAGGAACAGGATTAGGCGGGGGACATGATGAAAGAGAACAAACTTTAAATCAAATGTTAGTAGAAATGGACGGTTTTGATGGAAATGAAGGGATTATATTAATAGCAGCTACTAATCGTCCTGATGTTTTAGATCCAGCTTTATTACGACCAGGTAGATTTGATCGTCAAGTTATTGTATCTCTTCCAGATATAAAAGGAAGAGAAGCAATTTTAAATGTTCATATTAAAAAAATATTAATAAATAATGATGTTGATTCTAAAATCATAGCAAGAGGTACTCCTGGTTTTTCTGGAGCTGATTTAGCTAATTTAGTAAATGAAGCAGCATTATTTGCAGCTAGATTTAATTACAAAGTCGTTTCTATGAACGAATTTGAATTAGCTAAAGATAAAATGATTATGGGTTCAGAAAGAAAATCTATGGTAATGAGTGATTTACAAAAGGAAAGTACAGCATTTCATGAAGCCGGTCACGTAATTGTTGGTAGATTAGTTCCCCAACACGATCCAGCACATAAGGTAACTATTATTCCAAGAGGAAGGGCATTAGGAGTTACTTATTTTTTACCAGAAGAAGATTTTTTAAGTATAAGTAAACAAAAGTTAGAAAGTCAAATTTCTACATTATATGGAGGAAGATTAGCAGAAGAAATAATTTACGGTGAAAATTTTGTATCAACTGGAGCACATAATGATATTAAAGTAGCTACTAATTTAGCTAGAAATATGGTAACTCAATGGGGTTTTTCAAAAAAGTTAGGACCATTATTATATGCCGAAGAAGAAGAAGAAATATTTCTAGGAAGAACAGTTTCTAAATCGAAACATATATCTGACGAAACTGCAAGAATTGTTGATGAAGAAGTAAAAGTTTTAATTGAAAAAAATTATAATCGTGCGAAGAGAATTCTTCATGATCATTTAGATATTTTACATGCCATGAAAGATGCATTAATAGAATACGAAACCCTTGATTCAGTGCAGATAAATAATTTAATGAATAGAAAAACATTAAAGAGCAAAGAAACGAAAATAAAAAATTGTTAGTAGAAATTTTTATTTTTTAAAAATAAAAGGTTTTATTTATTTATAATTTAAATGATTGCTGTAAAATGTTAAAATGTAAATTTGTTGCCAGGTTAAATTAGTTTTATTCCTGGTAACAATAATTATTTTAATTTTATTTTTTTTAAAAAATATGATTTTTTACTAAAAAATCTGATCTTTCGAAGAAAGAAGGAATATTTTTATGTTAAATTTTTATTTAATTTCTTTTATTTTATCATCTTTTTTCTTAATTTTTTTAATTATGTTTCAATCAGAAAATGGTTCTGAAATAATTAGTTCATTAAATAATAATAGTGAAAAAAAATCTTTATCTATGAATATTAATAGTGATGTAGTTGTTATAATTACAGGTTTTACGGCTATTTTGTTTTTTATATTTAGTTTAATACTTTCTAATGTTAGTAGTCTTTAATCGTAGCTTTTAAAATTGTTGTTAAAATAATTTAATCACAACGTAAATAATAAAAAACAATATTAAAATATTTTTTGCCGAGGTGGTGAAATAGGTAAACACGCTATCTTGAGGAGGTAGTACTCGTTTAATGAGTTTATGGGTTCAAGTCCCATCCTCGGTATAAAAATATATACTAATCATATTTAAAAATAAATTAAATCGTTTTTCTGTATAATTTAGTTAATTAAATTATGTAGGAAATTTACTATTTTAAAATTTTTTTTTAAAAACAGACAAATATATAAAAAAATATTTATTTAAATTTTTATAATATTTAAATTGATTGTTCATTAATGTTTCTGTTGAAGATGATAATGTATCGTACAGTTTTAATAAAGCTTTTATTTTTAAATAGATTTGAAAATTAAATCTAATTGTACATTTTTAATGTATAAATTGAGGTTAAACAAAATGAATAAAGAAATTTTGGCTGTTGTCGAAGCTGTTTCAAATGAAAAAGCTTTACCAAGAGAAAAAATTTTTGAAGCTTTAGAAATCGCATTAGCTACAGCGACTAAAAAAAAATATGAACAAGAAATTGATGTCAGGGTAAAAATTAATCGAAAAAATGGAAATTTTATAACATTTAGAAGATGGAAGGTAGTTAATGAAGTAGTTTATCCAACAAAAGAAATAACTTTAGATGCCGCAAAATTTGAAAATGTTAATGTTAAAGTCAGTGACTATGTAGAAGATCAAATTGATTCTGTAACTTTTGATCGAATTACTACACAAACCGCTAAACAAGTAATAGTACAAAAGGTAAGGGAAGCAGAAAGATTCATGATTGTAAATCAATTTACTCAATATATAGGAGAAATCGTTATTGGAATAGTTAAAAAAAATAATAGAGATAATGTCATATTAGATTTAGGTAATAATGCAGAAGGAGTTATTACTAAAGAAGATATGTTACCAAGGGAAAATTTTAGATTAGGTGATCGAATCAGGGGAGTTCTATATTCAGTAAATCCTGAACAAAAAGGAATTCAATTGTATATCACTAGATCAAAATCTGAAATGTTGATTGAATTATTTAAAATTGAAGTGCCTGAAATTGGAGAAGAAATTATAGAAATAAAGGCAGCTGCTAGAGATCCTGGATTACGTTCAAAAATAGCTGTTAGAACAAATGATAAAAGAATAGATCCTATAGGTGCTTGTGTTGGTATGAGAGGAGCTCGGGTACAAGCAATTTCTAACGAGTTGTGTGGTGAAAAAATAGATATTATTTTGTGGCATGAAAATCCAGCTCAATTTGTCATTAATGCTATGGCACCATCTGAAGTTTCATCAATAATTGTAAATAAAGAAGATCATATCATGGATATTGCTGTTGAAGCTAAAAATCTTGCTAAAGCAATTGGTCGAAACGGACAAAATATTAGACTAGCAAGTCAATTAACTTCTTGGGAGTTAAATGTGATGACTACTGAAGATTTAAATAACAAATATAAAAAAGAAGAAGAAACTATTTTTTGTTTGTTTAAAAAAAAATTGTTAATTAGTGATAAATTAGTTTATTTATTAATAAATGAAGGATTTTCTTCAATAGAAGAATTGGCTCATGTATCTTTAAATGAGTTGTTTCAAATTTCGGGTTTAAAAAAATCAGAAGCAATTTCTATTCGAAAAACAGCAAAAGAGATTTTTGAAAATAAGATGTTGTATAAAGATAAAAAAGTATTTCCTAAAATTGACGAAAATCTTTTAAATTTGAAAGGTATGAATATTAATTTAGCAAAAAAGCTAGCTAAAAAAAATATATGTACTCTAGAAAATTTAGCGGATCAAAGTATTAATGATTTAGTTGATATCTATGATTTAGATGGTAAAAAAGCTGGAAAGTTAATTATGGCTGCTAGAAATATTTGTTGGTTTAATAAAAGCGTAAAATAGTAAGGAAGAAAAATGAGAAATGTAATATTAAAAAATTTAGCTGATGAACTTAAAATATCAGTGCAGGAAATATTAGAATATTTTTTTAATTTAGGAATAAAAAAAACAGAAAAAACATTAATTACTAAAGATGAAAAAAAAAATTTATTAAATTTTTTTAATGAAAAAAAAAGTTCTAAATTAGAAAAAGTTATTTTGAAAAGAAACAAAAGAAGTAAATTGAACATTTTAAATATTAATAAAAAAAACAAAACTATTCCTATTAAAATAAGAGAATATAAAAGAAATATTTTGAATAATAAAAAAAATAATGTTTTAAATAAAAATGAAATTATTAAATCAGAAAATATTGTTGATAATAATAAAGTAAAAATTAAAAAAAAAATAAGCTTGAATGCTAAAGTTTATATTAAAAAAAATAATTTAAATAATTTAAAAAAAAATTCTAATCAATTTGTTCAAAAAAAAAACATAAATCGTTCGAATAATAAACTTAACTTAAATTATTCAAAATCAAAAAGTTTTTCTCAAAAGAAAAATAATATTAATGATTCTTCAGATCAGAGTACAAACAAAAAAAGAAAAAAAGATGTTAATTCAAAAAAAAACTTTTTATATAAGAACAAAAAAGAAAACACTAAAATAAATGAAAAAAAGAATAAATTTATTAAAAATAATAAAAAAAGAAAAATTTTTTTATCTAAATCTAATAGTGAAAATATTCAATTAAGTAAAAAGAATAAATTTCCTTATCAAAAGAAAAACAAGAAAAAAAGTGTTTTACAACAATCTTTTAGAAAACCTGCTAAAATCGTTAATAGAGATATAGTTATTAATGAAAGTATTTCAGTATCAGATTTATCAAATAAAATGGCAGTAAAAAGTGAACTTGTTATAAAAAAATTAAATCAGATGGGGATAATGGTTTCTAGAAATGAAATTTTAGATTTAGAAACCAGTCAATTGATAGCAGAAGAAATGGGACATAAGGTTGATGTTATACATGAAGACAAATTAGAAAAATTGATAATTCAAGATGGATTCATTAGTCAAAAGGGAATAAGAACAAGACCTCCTATTGTAACTATAATGGGACATGTAGATCATGGAAAAACATCTTTATTAGATTATATACGATCTACTCGAATTGTTTTAAAAGAAGCAGGGGGAATTACTCAACATATTGGAGCTTATCAAGTAAAGACTAAAAAAGGAAAAATAACTTTTTTAGATACTCCAGGTCATGCAGCATTTACTTCTATGAGAATTAGAGGGGTTCAAACTACTGATATAGTAGTTTTAATAGTGGCAGCTGACGATGGTGTTAAACCTCAAACTATTGAAGCAATTCATCATGCAAAAGAAGCTAAAGTTCCAATTATCGTAGGAATTAGCAAAATTGATAAAGTGAGTGGAAATATTGAAAATATTATTAAAGAATTAAACAAATATGATATAGTTCCTGAAAAATGGGGAGGTGAAAACATATTTGTAAAATTTTCTTCTAAATCTGGAGAAGGTGTTTCAAATTTATTAGATTCAATTTTATTGCAAGCAGAAATTTTGGAATTAAAAACTGCTTTTGAAGGATTAGCAAATGGAGTAGTAATTGAATCAAGATTAGATAAAGGAACAGGTCCTATAGCTAGTGTTTTAATAAAAGAGGGAACTTTAAGAAAAGGTGATTCAATTTTATGTGGTTTTGAATATGGAAGGGTTCGTGCTATAAGGAATGAAAAAGGAAAAAATATTATGTTTGCAGAACCTTCTTTACCTGTAGAAATTTTGGGATTATCGGGAATGCCAGTAGTAGGAGAAAAAATTTTAGTGGTTTTAGAAGAAAAAAAAGCAAAGGAACTTGCTTTTCAAAGAAAGTTAAAATATAGACAATCAAGATTTATCAAAAAAAATAAAATTGAAATTGAAAAAATGTTTGAATCTATAGATAAAAATGTTAATTTTGGATTAAATATTATTTTAAAATCAGATGTACAAGGTTCATTAGAAGCAATTAAAAATTCGTTGATTCAATTACCTAAAAAAAATGAAGTTCAATTTAAAATAGTTGGTGAAGGTGTGGGAAGAATTACTGAAACCGATGTTTCTTTAGCGGCTACATCCAATTCGATAATATTAGGATTCAATGTTAAACCCGATGTGCCTGCGAAAAAAATGATTGAATTAGAAAGTATAACTTTTTTATACTATTCGGTTATCTATAAGTTAATTAATGACATAAAAGATATGATTAAAGAACAATCTTCGCCTGAATATAAAAATGAAATTATTGGTTCTGCAGAGGTAAGAAATATGTTTACTTTACCTAAATTCGGTACTATTGCAGGATGCATGGTAACAGAGGGGTTAATTAAAAGAAAAAATTCTGTTCGAATATTTAGAAATGGAAAAGTTATACATCATGGAGAGTTAGAATCTTTAAAAAGATTTAAAAATGATGTTAACGAAGTAAGAAGTGGAATGGAATGTGGTATTGGTATTAAAAATTACCATGATATTCGTATAGGAGATAAAATAGAAACATTTAAAAAAACTAAAGTTGTTAATTAATATTCAGTAATATATAAAATTAATTAAGAGAATATTCGTCATGCTTTTTCAATCTATAAGATTAGACAGAGTAGAAAAAGAATTAATTAAAAAAATAGCATTGATTCTTCGGTTTCATATTGATGATGTTAGAATTAATAAAATATTTACAATTTCTCAAGTAAAAGTTTCTAAAGATTTGAGTAATGCAAAAGTATTTATAAGTTTTTTAGAATTAAATTCAACTATTGATATTAAAAGAAATATTAAGATTTTGCAATCTGCATCAAAATATATTCAAAAAATATTAGTTAAACATATATATTTAAGAAAAATACCGTCACTTTTTTTTATTTATGATGATTCGTTAAAAAAAGGATTAAAAATAGACAAAGTAATTAATAACATTATAAAAAAAAGAATTAATAAAAAATAAAAAAGGTAGAAAATGTCTTTTTTTAAGTTAAAGAAAAATGGTATTTTGTTATTAGATAAACCAAAAGGTTATTCTTCGAATTTTGTTCTTCAGAAAGTAAAAAAAATTTTTGGAGCTAAAAAAGCAGGACATAGTGGATCACTAGATCCTTTGGCAACTGGAATGTTGCCAATCTGTATAGGAGAAGCAACTAAATTTTCAACGTATTTGTTAAATTCTAATAAACATTATCAAGTTATTGCTAAATTTGGAGAAAAAACATCTACTTTAGATTCTACAGGAAAAATCATTTCTATTCGTTCAGTTAACGTTTCTTCTAGTTGCATAAAAAATGTTTTAAAAGAGTTTGTAGGTGAAATTTATCAAATTCCTCCAATGTATTCAGCAGTAAAACATAAGGGATTGGAATTATATAAATATGCTCGGAAAGGAATTGAAATAAATCGAAAAAAAAGAAAAATATTTATATATGATCTTAAATATGTTTTTTATGATAAAAAAATATTACAGTTAGAGGTTATCTGTTCTAAAGGAACGTATATTAGAACCTTAATAGATGATTTGGGAGAACGTCTTGGTTGTGGAGCACATGTTACATATTTACGAAGGTTTCAAGTAGGTCTTTTTTCAAAGTCAAAATTAGTCGATTTAAATACTTTATATACTTATAAAAAAAATAAGAATAAATTTGTTTCAAATTATTTGTTGAATAAATTATTGATGCCTATGGATAGTGCTTTATCTACTTTTCCAACAATAAATCTTTCTTCAAAAAATATTTACTGGTTTAAATTAGGAAGAAAAATTTTTTCTTTTATTAATTATTCTGGATTAGTTAGAGTTACAGAAGGAGAAAATAAAATTTTTGTAGGGGTTGGAAAAAATGATAAATTTGGAAATTTATTCCCTATTCGTTTAATATCATTTAATAATTCTTTAAAAAATTGAAATTTAGAGAAAGTTAAGAATATTTAATTCAAATTAATTATAATGAATTTATTAAACAAATAATTTTAATTAAATTAAAAGGATTCTAAGTATGTCTATAAAAAAAGTTAATAAGGAAAAATTAGTTTTAGAATATGGAAATACTAATAGAAATTGCGGAAGTTCAGAAGTTCAAATAGCATTATTAACTCATAAAATTAATTATCTTCAAAATCATTTTTCTGTACATGTTAAAGATCATTGTAGTCGAAGAGGTTTATTAAAAATGGTTTCTAAAAGAAGAAAATTATTAGATTATTTAAAACATAAAAGTATTTTAAAATATTCTAATTTAATAGAGAGATTAAATTTACGAAAATAGCATACTTAAATTATAAAGATGGATTTTTTATTTTGATGGAACATGCAAAAGAGCTTTTGAAAGCTCTTTTTTAAAATGTGCACTTAAAATTTTTTCTTTTAAATAATTGAATCTTATATATTCAAGATAGTTTATACTCGATGATATAATATATCATATAAAATTAGTGATGGTCATGTATAGCTATTTTTAATTTTTTATAACTGATAAAATTATATATATTATAATTTAATTATTTTTTAAGGAAAATATTTTGTTAAACCCTATTATACGTAAATTTCAGTATGGAAAGCATACTATAACTTTAGAGACAGGAGTAATGGCTCGTCAAGCTACAGCAGCTGTTATGGCAAGTATGGACGATACAGCAGTTTTTGTAACTGTTGTTGTACAAAAAAAAGTTCAAACTGGTCAGAAATTTTTTCCTCTTACAGTTAATTATCAAGAACGAACATATGCAGCAGGAAAAATTCCTGGAGGTTTTTTTCGTAGGGAAGGAAGACCAACTGAAAATGAAATTCTAATAGCAAGATTAATAGACCGACCTGTTAGACCGCTTTTTGTTAGTGGATTTTTACATGAAGTACAAGTTATTGCCACTGTTGTATCAGTAAATCCAAAAATTAATCCGGATATTATTTCAATAATAGGAACATCAGCAGCATTAAGTTTGTCAGGAATTCCATTTCAAGGACCTTTGAGTGCAGCTCGAATGGGATATATAGATGGAAAATATATTTTAAATCCTGATATGGAAGATATGAAAAACAGTAAATTAGATTTAATTGTTTCAGCAACTAAAAATGCTGTACTTATGGTTGAAGCAGAAGCAAAAATTTTAAGTGAAGAAAAAATGTTAAAAGCTATATCTATAGGATACGAAAAACAACAAATAGTTATTAAAAATATTTTAAAATTACAAAATGATGTAAATAAATTACCTTTTGAATTCTATATTCCTCCTATAAATAGAATTTTGTCTTCTAAAATTTCAATTTTATCAGAATCTAAAATTCGAAATGCTTACCTTATTAAAGATAAACAAAAAAGGTATGAACAATTAAATTTTATTAAGGCTGAAATTGTAGAAGAGCTGATTAATGAATATTCAAATTTAGATGATTATGAAGTTGAAAGTATTTTTCAATCTATTGAAAAAAAAATTGTTAGGGACAGAATTTTAAATGGAAAGCCACGTATAGATGGTCGCGATCAGGATATGATTCGAGCTTTGGATATACGAACTGGAATATTACCTAGAACACATGGATCAGCATTATTTACTCGAGGAGAGACTCAGTCATTAGCTTCTACTACTTTAGGCACTGCTAGAGATGCCCAAAATTTAGATGAGCTTTTAGGAGATAGAACAGAAAATTTTTTATTTCATTATAATTTTCCACCATATTCGGTAGGAGAAATAGGAATGGTTGGTTCTCCGAAAAGAAGAGAAATTGGTCATGGAAGATTAGCTAAAAGAAGTTTATTAGCAGTTATGCCTAAAATAGAAGAATTTCCTTATACTGTTAGAGTTGTTTCTGAAATTACTGAATCTAACGGGTCATCTTCTATGGCTTCTGTATGCGCTGCTTCTTTAGCTTTAATGGATGCAGGAGTTCCGATAAAATCAGCAGTTGCTGGTATATCTATGGGTTTGGTTAAAGGTTCGAAAAAATACGTAGTTTTATCAGATATATTAGGTGATGAAGATTATTTAGGAGATATGGATTTTAAAGTAGCAGGAACTTCAGAAGGTATTACTGCTTTACAAATGGATATGAAAGTAGAAGGTATAACTAGTGAAATTATGAAAATTGCTCTTTATCAAGCTAAAAGTGCCAGATTGCATATACTTAAAGTTATGAATGAAGCCTTATCTTCAGCAAGAAATGAAATTTCTAGACTTGCTCCAAGAATTCATACTATTAAAATAAACCCAGAAAAAATTAAAGATGTTATAGGAAAAGGAGGTTCTGTTATTCGAATGCTTACTGAAGAAACAGGAACTACTATTGAAATTGAAGATAATGGAACGATTAAAATTTCTGCTAATCTTCAAGAAAAAGCTAAAAATGCAATTCGTCGTATTGAAGCAATAACTGCAGAAATTAAAGTAGGAAGAATTTATGTAGGAAAAGTAACAAGAATTGTTGATTTTGGAGCATTTGTTTCTATTGGTATTGGAAAAGAAGGATTAGTGCATATTTCTCAAATTTCGGATAAACGTGTTGAAAAAGTTGCTGATCATCTTCAAATTGATCAAACCATGCCGGTAAAAGTACTAGAAGTAGATCGTCAAGGTCGGATTCGATTAAGTATTAAAGAAGTAAAAAAAGTTTTATCAAAAAAAGAAATATTCAATTTAAATATTTAATTTGAAAATAAAATTTATTTTTTTAAATAAACATTTATTATATAATAAATGTTTATAAATTTAATTTATATTTTTGTTGTTTGCTTTATATTAAGGTACACTAACAATTATTTTATTTTAAAAAAGGAAAGAAATTTTTAGAAAAAATATTTTAAAAACATTTTTTAAAAAAATATTTTTTGTTTAAAAAATTAGAATAAAAATTCTATTTTTTTCGATATATATAAGTAAAATAGTATATAAATTTTTTTATTAAATTTTAAGATTTAATAAATTTATTCTATTATTGTTTTAATTAATCATATAATTTAAGCCAGTTCATACTTTTCAATGAGAATAAATAAAATTAACTATTTTTATGATGAGTTATGTAGACTGGCTCCTGCAACTTAAGAGGCAAATCTACTGCATGACTCATACAGAAACAAATTTTTCTACTTTTGGTTTAAATCCTTTTATTATTCAAGCTTTACATAAAATGGAATACGTAAAACCTTCTCCAATACAATTAACATGTATACCTTTACTTTTATCAGGTCGAGATGTTTTAGGCATGGCTCAAACTGGAAGTGGAAAAACAGCAGCTTTTGCTTTACCTTTATTGCATAATATAAATAAAAAATTGAGATTTCCTCAAATTTTAGTTTTAGCTCCTACAAGAGAGTTAGCTGTGCAAGTTGCAGAAGCATTTTCTAATTTTGCTCAATATATTAGAGAAATTCAAGTTTTACCGCTATACGGAGGACAAAGATACGAATTGCAATTAAGAGCTTTAAAAAAAGGTCCTCAAATTGTTGTTGGAACTCCAGGTCGACTCTTAGATCATTTAAAAAGAGGAACACTAAACTTATCTCATTTACAAGCATTAGTTTTAGATGAAGCAGATGAGATGTTAAGAATGGGTTTTATAGAAGATGTAGAAAATATTATGGCAGAAATTCCTAAAAATCATCAAACAGCTTTATTTTCTGCTACTATGCCTGAAATTATTAGAAGAATTTCAAAAAGGTTTATGAATAATCCTAAAGAAATTCGAATAAAATCTAATATAACGACACGTCCTGATATTTCACAGAGTCATTGGATAGTTTATGGAAAAAAAACAGATGCTTTGATTCGTTTTTTGGAGGTAGAAGATTTTTCAGCAACAATTATTTTTGTTCGTACAAAAAACGCTACTTTAGAGGTTTCAGAAGCTTTAGAAAGAAGTGGTTATAATAGTGCAGCATTAAATGGAGATATGAATCAATCAGTTAGGGAACAAACTTTAGAAAGATTAAAAAATGGCCGATTAGACATCTTAATAGCAACTGATGTAGCAGCTCGAGGATTAGATGTTGATCGAATTAGTTTGGTAATAAATTATGATATTCCTATGGATGCTGAGTCTTATGTTCATCGAATAGGTCGTACAGGAAGAGCAGGTAGGACAGGAAGAGCTTTATTATTTGTAGAAAATAGAGAACGTAGATTACTTCGAAATATAGAAAGAGTTGTAAAATCAAGGATACCAGAGGTTAATCTTCCAAATCAAGAGTTATTAAGCAAACGTCGTCTTGAAAAATTTTCTAAAAAAATTGAAAAACAAATACAAAGTAAAGATTTAAAAGAGTATAGATCTTTATTGCCAAAATTATTTTCTGAAGAAAATTTTGATCTTGAAACATTGGCGGCTGCTTTATTAAAAATGGCTCAAGGAGAAAGACCTTTGATTGTTGAACCTGATGTTTATAAAAAGACCTTTATTCGTTCAACTTTTAGAAAAAAGAATAAATATGAAGATATTAAAAAAAGAAGGTTTAATAGAGAAAGAAGAGAAATAAATAACGCTGATTTATATCGCATTGATGTTGGTAGAGAAGATGGAGTAGAAGTTCGACATATAGTAGGAGCAATTGCAAATGAAGGAGATATTAGTAACAAAAAAATAGGTAATATTAGGTTATATGAAAAATATTCTATTATTGAATTACCTAAAGAGCTATCTAAAGAAATATTAAATAGATTTTCTAATACTAAAATATTAAATAAATTAATAAATATTCGTTTATTTAAAAAAAATAATTTATATATAAAAAGAACGATAGGAAAAACATTTTTTAATTATGAAAAAAATAAGAAATTAAAATTTTTGAAAGAACGAAAAAAAAAGTTTAAAAGTTTTAAAAAATCTGTTGGTTCAGTTTTTTTTTCTAAAGAAAAAACCGTTTAATTTAGTTTCATATAATAATGAATAGTTCATTAACATAATTTATTTTTCATTCAAATTTATTGTATAAGTGACATCATTCAAATGTTTTTTTGAAAAAGAAAGAGGATTATTCTTTCCTCTTTCTATTCTTTTTTTGTTTTAAAAGCTATAGCCTCAATTTCAATATTTACGTTTTTAGGCAATTTGGATACGCCTATGCATGTTCTTGCTGGTAAAACACTTTGATGACAATCAAAAAATTTTTTATATGCTTCGTTAATTACATTTAGTTTTTCTAATTTAGTTGTGAAAATAGTTATTTTAATAATTTCATTTATGTGAAACTTAGACTCATTTAAAATAAATTGAATATTTTGTAGGCAAACAGTTGTTTGTTTAAATATACAATTGGGTATTTCATTTGATTTCCTATCAATAGGAATTTGTCCAGATGTAAACAAAGTATTGTTAAATAACACACCTTGTGAATAGGGACCTAGTGCTTCTGGCGCATTTTCTGAAATTATTTGATTAAATTTCATTTTTTCCTCGTATTTCTAAAATCAATATATATACAAATTTTTTAGTTTTTGTATGATTTTTCTTTTAATAATGTAGTAATCATTAAAGCTTTAATAGTATGAATTCTATTTTCAGCTTGTTTAAAAATAGTTTTTCTGTATGTATTAAAAACTTTTTTAGTAATTTCTAATCCATATTTCAGTCCCATTTTTTTTAGTAAAATATTTCCCATAATAGTTTTATTATCATGAAAAGCAGGTAAACAATGTAAAACTTCCACATTTTTTTTATTGCATAATTTAATCAATTTTTCATTAACTTGATAAGGAAGTAAAGTTTCAATCTTTTCTTCCCAAGTCTTTTTGGATTCTCCCATTGATATCCATACATCAGTGTAAATAAAATCTGAATTTTTAATTCCTTCAGATATCGAATCTGTACATTCTATTTTGATATCTTTATTTTTTGCAATTGATTGACAATCAAGAAAAAGTTTTTTTTCTGGCCAATATTTTTTAGGAGCAATAATAGTTAAGTTTAAACCCATTATTGCTGATGCTTCTAATATTGTATTAGCAATATTATTACTAGCATCGCCAATATAAACAAGTTTTTTTCTCTTTAAAGATTTGTTGTTTGTTATTTCTTGCATAGTTAATAGATCGGCTAACAATTGAGTTGGATGGAATTTGTTGGTTAATCCATTCCAAATTGGAACCTTTGAATGTTTTGACAAAGTAATGACATTATTATGTTCATGTCCTCTATATTGAATGCCATCATATATAGAAGATAGAAATTCTGCAGAATCTTGTAATGATTCTTTGTTTCCTAAATGTGTTGAACCTGGTCCTAAATATGTGACATTTGCTTGTTGATCAAATGCAGCTACTTCAAAAGAACATCTTGTTCTTGTAGATTCTTTTTCAAAAATCAAGGCAATTTTCTTATTTTTTAGATATGGAATTTCTTTTTTTTCTATTTTTAACTTTTTTAATACAGAAGCTAAGTTAATTATTTTTTGTATTTCAATATCGGAAAAATCCAATAATCTAGTACAGTTTCTTTGATATAAATTAGACATCTTTTTCCTATAGATAAAGTAAATAAATATTAGTATTATTTATTAATTATTAAAAATTTTTATGAATAAATTTTCAAACGATTAAATTGATATTATAATGTTATTAGTTTATTTTAATTACGTCCACTGTTATTTTTAATATGTTTATGATTCTAATAAATTAATTATTGTAATGATATAAAAAATAATTTAACTAAATAAAATCGAAATATTCAAAACTAAGAAATTTATGAAACTAAGAATAAATAATATAAGTTACAAATGTTTTTCTTCTCCATGTAAAATTTTTGGAATTTCAGAAACAAAAAAATTTTCCGAATTATTTTGTTTCGTTGATAAATATACTAGTAATTACATTAATAATTTTTTTTTAAAAAATAAATCTATATGTAAGTTAGGAAGATTAACATTGCTAAATAATGTTCCAAATATTGGTTTTGATTCTATTTTATTAGTTGGGTGTGGAAAAAAAATAGAATTAAGCAAACAAGAATTTATTAAAATAATTTCAAATGTAATTAATTTTTTAAAATTAAATAAGATACAGAATTCTTCTTGGTTTTTAACAGAATTATTAGTAAAGAAAATGAATTTGTATTGGAAAATTAGAATAGCTGTAGATATTATAGGAGATAGGATCTACAATTTTAATAAATTTAAAAATATTCAAATGAATATTTTTAAAATTAAAAAAATTATTTTCTATATTTTTAATAAACGTTATGTTAAAAAGGCGGAAATTGCATTAAAACATTCTTTATCAATTTTAAAAGGTAAAAATGTTGCTAAAGATTTATCTAATACACCTCCTAATATTTGTACACCTTTATATTTAACAGAAAAAGCCAAACTATTAGCAGAAACATATAAATCTACAATTAGTACTACTATATTTGATGGTAATCAAATTAAAAAACTTGGAATGAATGCTTATTTTTCAGTAGGTAAAGGTTCTAAAAATCTTTCTTATATGTCAGTAATAAGTTATAGAAAAAAAATTAAATTAAAAGAAAAATTAATAGTTTTAATAGGTAAAGGAGTAACCTTTGATTCTGGAGGAATTTCAATTAAACCTTCAAAAAATATGCATGAAATGAAGTACGACATGTCAGGAGCAGCAGTAGTGTATGGAACAATTTTAGCAATAGCTAAACTAAATTTACCTTTAAACATAATTGGAATAATGGCTGGTTGTGAAAACATGCCAGGAGGAAACTCTTTCAGACCAGGAGATATTCTTAAGACATTTTCTGGAAAAACTGTTGAAATATTAAATACAGATGCAGAAGGAAGATTAATTCTATGTGATATTTTAAGTTATGTTGAAAAATTTAATCCTGATATTGTCATAGATATTGCAACTTTAACAGGTGCTTGTGTTGTTGCTTTAGGGAATGTTGCAAGTGGAATAATGTCTAATAATGAAAATTTGGCTAATGATTTAATTTATGCAGGAAAATTAACAGAAGATAAAATATGGCAACTTCCCTTATATGCAGAATATAAAAAATTATTACATTCTAGTATAGCAGATTTTTCTAGTTCAGGGGGTTTTCAAGCAGGGGCTATAAGTGCTGGTATGTTTTTATCTTTTTTTACTGAAAAATATAAGTGGGCGCATTTAGATATTGCTGGAACTGCATGGAATAGTAAAAAAGGCTCAACTGGTCGTCCAGTTTCTTTATTATGTCAATTTTTGTTAAATAAATCTGGATATAATTATTAATCTCAACGAATTAATCAATTACTAATATTTATTTTTAAAAATATTATTTTGAATATTTCAGAAATTTGAATAAAATTTAAAGGTTTATCTATATGAACAAGCAATATAATCCTAAAGATATTGAAAAGGAAATATATTCTTTTTGGGAAAAAAGTAATTTTTTTAAACCAACTAACAACAAAAATAAGAAAAATTTTTGCATTATTATGCCTCCTCCTAATATAACGGGAAGTTTGCATATGGGACATGCTTTTCAACAAACTATCATGGATATTTTGGTTCGATACAATAGAATGAAAGGAAAAAATACTTTATGGAAAGTAGGTACTGATCATGCTGGTATTGCAACGCAAGCGATAGTAGAACGAAATATATGCATAAAAAAATTTAAAAAAACTCGTAGAGAATTAGGGAGAAAAAAGTTTGTTAATGAAATTTGGAAATGGAAAAAAAAATCACATGAACGAATTTCATATCAAATACGACGTTTAGGTTGTTCAGTAGATTGGTCTAGTGAAAGATTTAGTTTAGACCAAGACATGAAGATTGCTGTAAAAAAAGTATTTATTTATCTTTATGAAAAAAAATTAATTTATAAAAAAAAATGTTTATCTAATTGGGATTTTAATTTAAAAACTGTTGTTTCAGATCTAGAGGTTAATAACAGGGTTCAAATAGGGAAAATGTGGTATATAAAATATTTTTTCGTTCCTGAAAGAAAATGTTCATTAAAAAAAAAATATTTAGTTGTAGCTACTACAAGACCTGAAACATTATTAGGAGATACAGCAATAGCTGTTCATCCTGAGGATGAACGTTATAAAGAGTATATTGGTGAAAAAGTTTCAGTCCCTTTAATTAATAGAACTATTCCTATAATTTCGGATAAAAGAATAGATATTAAAAAGGGAACAGGATGTGTAAAAATTACACCAGCTCATGATTTTCAAGATTATGATATTGCTATTTCTCATAATTTACCTTTAATTAATATTTTTACACTCGAAGGTAAAGTTCTTAATTTATTGGAAATACAAGATATAAAAGGAAAATTGTCCAATACATATAGTAATTATATACCTAAAAAATTTAGAAATTTGGAAAAATCTTTAGTTAGAAAAAAAATAATTCAAGAAATTAAGAAAAATAATTTTTTGAAATGTGTAAAAGAATATGAACATAGTGTTCCTATAAGTGAAAGAAGTAATTCAATCATAGAACCTATTTTAACTAATCAATGGTATTTAAAGACAAAAAAGATATCAAAAGTTGCAATAGAAGCTGTTAAAAATGGAAAAATTCAATTTTTACCTTCTAAGTATAAAAAATTGTATTTTTATTGGATGGAAAACATTAAAGATTGGTGTATTTCTAGGCAATTATGGTGGGGACATAGAATTCCAATTTGGTATGATAAAAAAAATAATATTTATGCTGGATATGATGAAAAAAATGTAAGAAAAAAATATGGTCTTTCAGAAAAAATTTTTTTATTTCAGGAAAAAGATGTTTTAGATACTTGGTTTTCTTCAGCTTTATGGAGTTTTTCTTCATTAGGTTGGCCCAAATTATCAAAAGAATTAATTTATTTTCATCCAACAAATATTTTAGTTAGCGGTTTCGACATTATTTTTTTTTGGATTGCTAGAATGATTATGATGACGATGTTTATTCTTAAAGACAAAAATAATGTTCCTCAAGTACCTTTCAAAAAAGTTTATATAACAGGATTAATTAGAGATGAATCTGGGAAAAAAATGTCTAAATCTAAAGGAAATATTATAGATCCGATAGATATGATCGATGGGATTTCATTTGATGAGTTGTTAATAAAAAGAACAAAGAATTTAATCAAATCAAATTTATTTAAAAAAATAACTAAACTTACAAAAAAAGAGTTTCCCTTAGGTATAAAAAGTTTTGGAGCTGATGCTTTACGATTTACCTGCGCGGCATTAGCATCTTTAAATCGAGAAATTAATTGGGATATGAGTCGTCTAAAAGGTTATAAACATTTTTGTAATAAATTATGGAATGCAAGTAGATTCATTTTTTTAAACATTAAAAATACACAAAATGATTCTATTAAAAATAATGTTTTATCGGAAATAGATAAATGGATTTTTTCAGAATTACATAATACTATTAAATCATTTACTCAAGCTTTAAAAAAGTATCGTTTTGATATTGCAGCCAACATATTATACAATTTTATTTGGAATCAATTTTGTGATTGGTACATAGAATTTTCAAAAATAACTTTGATACATGGTTCTAAAAAAGAAAAAGAAGGAAATCGATATACTTTAATTACAGTTTTAGAAATTTTGTTAAGACTTTCTCACCCTGTTATTCCATTTATAACTGAATGTATTTGGAAAAAAATAAAAAATATTTTAGAAATAGATTCTACTAGTATTATGGTATCAAATTTTCCTAAGTTTAACTTTAAATTAGTTGATCATGATTCGATTTTGTATGTCATAAATATGAAAAAAATTATTTCTATAATTAGAAAAATTCGACTTTCTATGAAATTATCTAATAAAATTTTAATTTCTGTAATGTTTTACAAACCTAGTGATGTTATTAAGTACATTATTGAAAAATATGAAAAATATATACTTTTTTCTGTAGGTCTACGTAGCATCAAAATTTTACCTTCAAATAAAAATATTCCTGTTTGTATTAAAAAAAATATTGATAAAACAGAGATAATGGTACCAATTTTAGGTTTAATTAACAAAAAAAAAGAATTTTTAGAAACTTCTGTTAAATTAAAAAAAATAGTATTAAAAATAAAAAAAGTTCAGTTGCAACTTAAAAACAATAATTTTCTTTTAAATGCTCCTAAAGTTGTTATAAAAAAAAATGAAGAGATGCTTTCTTTTTTAAAAATGGAAAAAAGAGATTTATTAAATTATCAAAAATTAATAAAAAAAATTTAATAAATTTTTCACAAAATTAATAGGTAGCATTTCTTTATTTTTTACAATTTAATTAAAAATGTTTAATAGTTTTTTTTATAATGAATATTTTAAGTTAACGTTGTTAATGAGATAAGGAAGATCATTTTATGAATGTTTTACATAACATTGAATCTAAAAAAAAATTAAAAAAAGAAATATTTAGTGATAATGTTAAAAGAATTACTCTTTCTTTTTACAAGTATTTTTTTATAAAAGATCCATTTTATTTTAGGAATTTAATTTATATTAATTTTAATAAATTAAAAATTTTAGGACGAGTTTATATTGCTGAAGAAGGGATTAATGCTCAGATTAGTGTTCCTTATAATTTTTTTCATACAGTAAAAAATTTTTTAAAAAAAATAGATAAAAATTTTAAATGTATATATCTCAATAAATGTCTTGAGGAAAATAAAAAATCATTTTGGGTTTTAGTAGTTAAAGTTAAAACAAAAATAGTAGCTGATGGTATTTCAAATAAAAATTTTTTTATGAATTTTTCCCAAAAATATTTAAATGCTAAAGAAGTAAATAAAATGTTGAAAGAAAAAAATTCTGTTTTAGTGGATGTTAGAAATAATTATGAACATAAAATTGGTTATTTTAAAAATTCAGTTAAATTTCCAGGAAGTACTTTTAGACAACAAATAAAATTAATTTTAAATTATTTAAGTAAGTTCAAAGAAAAAAATATCATTCTTTATTGTACGGGAGGAATTCGTTGCGAAAAGGTTGCTTCTTGGTTAATTTTCAATGGAATTAAAAATGTGTATCAAATTAAAAATGGTATTATAGGTTATGTTAAAGATGCAGTTTTGAATAATTTATCTGTAAATTTTAAAGGAAAAAATTTTGTTTTTGATTCAAGAATGGAGGAAAAAGTTACTCAAGATATTTTATCAAATTGTAAAAATTGTAATACTCCAAATGATTCATATACAAATTGTTATAATGATTCTTGTCATATTCTTATGATTCAATGTCAAAAGTGTTCAGAAAAACTAAGTAATTGCTGTTCTTCAAAATGCAAAAGAAAAATAGAAGCTTAATTCTTTATTAAACTGAATAATTTTTAGAATTTAATTTTTTAAAAAGATAAAAATAAGTTTGGTTTATTTTAATAGGAAATAGTTAAAATGTTAGTTTCTGTTATTGATATTCATCAAAAAAAAATAGTAATTAATAGTATTATTACTATTAAAGGATGGGTTAAAAGTAAAAGAAGTTCTAAATTAGGTATTTGTTTTATTCATTTGTATGATGGTTCACATTTATCTCCTGTACAAATAATAGCAAACAAAAAATTATTTAATTATGAAAATGAAATTTTAATGTTAACAACTGGATGTTCAATAATTGTAACCGGAAAATTAGTGGATTCTTTTGGAAAAAAACAAAAAGTTGAAATATTTGCTCTTAATATAAAAGTTATAGGATGGATTGAAAATCCTAATCAATATCCTTTATCTTTAAAAAAACATACTAATGAATATCTTAGATCTGTATCTCATTTGCGTTCAAGAAGCAATTTTATTGGATCAGTAAGTAGAATTAGAAATTGTTTATTTCAATCTTTACACGCTTTTTTAAATAGCAAAAAATATTATTGGGTTCCTACCCCAATTATTACTGCTATTAATGCAGAAGGAGCAGGAGATATGTTTAAAGTTTCTACGTTTGATTTTAGTAAAACTCCGAAAAAAAAATCAGGAGAAGTTGATTTTTCTAAAGATTTTTTTGGAAAAGAAACTTTTTTAACTGTTTCAGGACAATTAACATTAGAAACATATGCATGTTCTATGTCAAAAGTATACACATTCGGTCCTACTTTTCGTGCTGAAAATTCTAATACTAAACGTCATTTGTCGGAATTTTGGATGTTGGAAGTTGAAGCTTCATTTTTTGACCTTTCAGATCTCATTAAGTTAGTAAAAAAAATCTTTAAACATTCAATTAAGGTTGTTTTAAACTCTTGTATTTCAGAAATAATGTTTTTTGAAAAAAAATATAATTTGAAAATAATTAATAAATTAGAAAAAGTTTTGAGCGAAAAAATAATTGAAGTAGAATATTCTGAAATTATTCAAATTCTTAAAAAAAGCAAAAAATCATTTTCCAACTCAGTTTTTTTTGGATTAGATTTAAATTCAGAACATGAAAAGTACATTGTAGATACATATTTTGATTCTCCTGTAATAATTAAAAATTTTCCTAAGGAGATAAAAGCTTTTTATATGAGATTAAATAAAGATAATAAAACTGTTGCAAGTATAGATATGTTAGTACCAGGAATTGGTGAAATTGTAGGAGGATCTCAAAGAGAGGAAAGAATAGAAATTCTAGATGATCGTTTTTTTGAGCTAAAATTAAATAAAAAAAATTATTGGTGGTATAGAGATTTAAGAAAATATGGAACAGTACCACATTCTGGATTTGGTTTAGGTTTTGAACGATTATTGCAATATATTACAGGAATAAGTAATATTAAAGATGCAATACCCTTTCCTAGAACTATTCGAAATAGTCAGTTTTAACTTTTCAAATTAATTTAATAACTAAATTATTTTAAATTTTTTAAAATAAGTTAAAAAACGTACATGTACTAGAATATTAGGAAGCAAGAAGATTTTTTTGGTGTTTCTATAAATTTTAAATATGAAAAGAAATAGAATATATTTGTTATTTAAAATTCAAAATTTAAAATCAAAATAAATTTTTTAAAAACATTAAGTTGTTCAATTAACTAATACAAATAGTTAATTGATTAATTTTAAATTGATGGTAATTTTTTTCCACCTAATATATGGATATGTAAGTGAGGTACTTCTTGTCCGGAATTTTTGTTGCAATTAATAATTAATCTATAACCTGTTCGATAAATTTTCTTTTTCTTTGCAATAGCTATTGCTGTTCTTAACATATGAAAAATTAGATTTTTATCTCTTTTTTTAATGTAGTTTAAAGAAGGAATAATTTTATTTGGAATAACAAGAAAATGAACAGGTGCTTTAGGTGAAATATCTGAAAAAACAGTAATTTTTTTATCTTGATACAAAATTTCAGATGGAATTTTCTTTTCTACTATGTCTTTAAAAACGTTATTTTTTTTCATAATTTTTTGTCTCTCAAATAATTAATTTTATGTTAAATTAAGAAGAGTTATTTTTTTTACTCTCCTTAATTTAGTAAAAAACTAGTTTTTTTTAATATATTTTTCTATTTCAGTTTTTAAGTTATCTGATTTCGTTCCAAAAACTACTTGTACACCTAATCCAGAAATAAATACTCCAACAGCTCCAGCTTTTTTTAGTTTTGAAATATTTACGTTTGATGTATTCAAAACAGAAATGCGAAGACGAGTAATGCAAGCGTCTAAGTTAGTTATATTTTTTTTCCCACCTAATGCTTTTACTAAATAAGGTGCAAGTTCAGAATTACTAAGATTATTCAATATATTTTTAAGATTTTCTCTTCCTGGTGTTTTCAAATTAAACTTTATAATGAAAAAATAGAAAATAAAGTAATACAGTAAACAGTAAAATACGCCGATTAAAGGAAACATCCAGATATTATTTCCATTTCCGCTTAAGATGATAAAGTCTATTAATCCATGAGAAAAACTATTTCCAGCTCTCATATTTAACAAAATACAAATAGGAAAAGATAATCCAGCTAAAATTGAATGAATTCCATATAATATAGGAGCAGTTAATAAAAATGAAAATTCTATAGGTTCAGTAATACCAGTTAGAAAGGCTGTAAGCATACCAGAGAACATCATACTACCTATTTTAACTTTATTTTTTGCTTTTGCTGTATGCCAAATAGCTAGAGCAGCACCTGGTAAACCATACATTTTGAATAAAAATCCACCTGAAAGTTTTCCTGCTGTATCATCTCCTGCCATATATCTGGCTACATCTCCGTGAAAAATTTGTCCAATTGAATTAGTATACTCTCCTATTTGCATTTGAAAAGGTACATTCCAGATATGATGCAATCCAATAGGAACTAGAATTCTTTCAATAAATCCATACATTCCAAATGCAAATATAGGGTTTTGATAAGCAGCCCATTCGGAAAAATGTTGTATAATATTTCCAATAGGAGGCCATATTAGAGATAATAGTAATCCAACAAAAATTGACATTAACCCGGAAACAATAGGTACAAATCTTTTACCGGCAAAAAAACCTAAATATTCTGGTAATTGAATCTGATAAAATGCATTAAACATAAAAGCTGAAATTGAACCAGCAATAATTCCTCCTATTATTCCAGTATCTATTAAATTTTTTTGAGGAATTTTTATTATGTTCATATCTGAAAAAATAGGCATTGCTATTGATAATGTTTTTATCATTATCCCATAAGCTATTACTGCCGCTAAAGCTGATACTCCATCATTTTTTGTAAATCCTAATGCAACTCCAATAGCAAATATTAAAGGCATATTAGAAAATACTGATCCTCCTGCTTCTGCCATAATATTAGATATTGCTATTGGAATTATATTAAAATGAGCTGATCCTATTCCCAATAATATACCAGCTATGGGAAGTACAGAAACGGGTAACATTAATGACTTTCCTATTTTTTGCATATTTGAAAATACGTTTTTTAACATATTTTAAAACTCCTAAATATTATCAGGATTTTTTGAGATAAGTTATCATTAATAATATTTTTAAATAAAAAATGTATTTTAAAAAAAGGTACTTTATTGCTTAATTAATAAAATTGATTATTTAACTATAAATGAATTTAAATTTGATATTAATTAAAATTAGTATTTTTTTTATTAGTTGATAAATTAAATAATTTAAAAAAATTTTTTTTTGTTTTTTTTGCTAATGTTTCTACATTAATTTTTTTTAGTTTTGCTATAAATTTTGCTATTTCATATAAATATGAAGGTTCGTTTTCTTTTCCTCTATAAGGTTCTGGAGACAAATAAGGCGAATCCGTTTCAATCAAAATTTTTTCAACTGGAACAGTTTTAACTACATTTCTTAATAAAGATGCATTTTTAAAAGTAACGATTCCAGAAAATGATATATAAAAACCTAAATCTATTAATTTTTTAACGGTATTAGAATCTTCAGTACAAGAATGTATAATTCCCTTGTACGGTTGATTATTTTCTTCTTTTAGTATATGCAAAACATCATGTATAGCTTTTCTACAATGAATAATAATAGGTTTTTTTAATTTTTTAGCTACTTTTATATGTTCACGAAATAATAATTTCTGTATAGAAGCTGTTTTTAAAGAATATAAATAATCTAGACCTGTTTCTCCTATGGCAGCAACATTTTTATTCATAGTAATATCTTTTAATTTTTTAATATTATGTTTATAATTTTTTATATTATTTGGATGAATTCCACAAGAATACAAAATATTAGGATTTTTTGTTATGCAGGTTTGAGATACATAGTAATCCTTAATAGAAGTTGATACTACTAAAATCATTTTTACATATTTTTTATTTGCTCTTTTAATGATATTGTTAATTCCGTTTTTTTCTTTTCTACATGTTAAATTATGTAGGTGACAATGAGAGTCTATTAAAAACATATTATTTTCTCTTTTTTAAAATTTTTTATTTAAAAAAAGTTCCCAATTTAACAATTTTTTAGCGAATAATAATTCTTGATTAATATTAGATACATTTAATAAGTAAAATTTACATTTTAACCACAAACGTAGACTTTTATCTAATGTACGATAAGAGTATTTAGAAGAAATTAAGTTTATAAAATCTTTTTTGTCTAAATTTGATATAGTTTTTGACATATTGTTTTTATATTTAATAGAATCTAATAAAATTGAATAAATCCAATTTATTTTAAATAACGCATTTTTTCCAGTTAAATAAGGAAGAAATAGTATTAATTTTTTTTTTTGAAGAAAGTAAATAAATTTTTCGTAGAAATTATTTCTTTCTTCCCATAATTGACTTTTAATTAATTTTATTGCTGTTAAAGGAGCGTTTTCTGATATGTTAAGAGCAATTAAAAACTTTTTTTCATCAATAATAAAGTTGTTTTTTCTAAACCAAATTAAACATTTTTTTTTAGAAGGACTTTTTATATTTAATAAAAAACATCTACTTTTTAGAGTGAGAGGAAGTTCAATTAAATTATAACTAACTAATAAAAAAAAAGTATTTTTAGGTGGTTCTTCAAATATTTTTAATAAAGTATTAATAGTATAATCATTTAGAAAGGCTGTATTTAAAAAACAAATAATTTTAATTTTACCTTGTTGAGGAGACATAACAACTCTTTTACTTAATTTTCTTAATTTCTCAATATTTATACTTTTTTTTTCTTTTTCTGGTGTTAAAAAATACCAGTCAGGATGGTTTAAAGATTTTGTTAGATTACATCCATTACATTTTTTGCAATTTTTATAATCTTTTTTATTCATACATAAAAGCCAATAACCAATTAATCTTATTAAATAAGGTATACCTATTCCTTTAACAGAATTAATTAAAATGGTATGATGTAATTTATTAATAGTGTATTGATGAATTATTTTTTTATAAGTGTGGGTTAACCAAGGATATTTATTCATATTAGTTACTTTTTAACCAAATATAAAGTTCATTTTTTATAGATTTTTTAACTAGATCTTTTTTTTGATTAGCGTTAATTTTTATTATTTTTTTTTCTTTAGAAATTATATTTAAGTAAGTGTTTCTAATTTTATTAAAAAAATTTATTGAATTTTTTTCAATTCGATCTAAAGAACTTCTTCTAGAAGCTCTTTTTAATCCAACTTTTGGAAAAACATCGAGGTAAAAAGTAAGATCTGGATCAATTTTTTTTAAAAACATGGTTTTTAATATTTTAATTTTTTTTAAAGGTATATTGTATCCTCCACCTTGATAGGCAAAAGAAGATAATTGATATCGATCACTGATCACCCAAATTCCTTTATTTAAAGCAGGTTTAATAATACTTTCTACAAGCTGTATTCTTGCAGCATAAAATAATAAAAGTTCAGCACTATTGTTTAAATTTTGTTTGTTATTATAATTTTTTATTATTTTCCTAATTTTTTCTCCTAAGTAGGTACTCCCTGGTTCTTTAACTAATTTAATATTTTTAATATTATGTTTTTTTAAAGTTTTTAATACTATTTGACATGCTAGAGTTTTTCCAGATCCTTCTATTCCTTCAAGAACAATAAATTTTCCTTTTATCATAATTTTTCCGATTTTTAAATATAAATTTATTTAAAAAATTTTTTGTATTTTTAATAGACCTATAGTTTATAAAACTTAAATATTTTTTTTACATTTTTTTTGGATATATAATGAAGCTGATTGTATATCAATTATTTTTTCCATATCTTCATCAGGAATATGAACATTAAATTCTTCTTCTAAAGACATAAAAAGTTCAATCATATCTAAAGAATCAGCTCCAAGATCTTCTACAAATCTAGTAAATGGTTTTAACTTTTCTTTTTTTTTGTCTAATTGTATAGATATAATATTTTTAATTCTCTTTTCAATATTAAACATATAATTACTTTTTTAAAATTATTTTAGAGTGATTATATCATATACATTCCTCCATTTACATGAAGTGTTTGTCCAGTTATGTATGACGATTTTTCTGAAGCTAAAAATAAGACTGCATTAGCAATATCTGAAGGTGTTCCAAATTTTCGAACAGGTATTTCAAATAAGTACTTTTTTAACATAGATTCACTTAAATTAGCAGTCATTTTTGTTTTTATAAAACCTGGAAATATTAAATTTACAGTAATTCCAAATCTAGCAACTTCCAAAGCTAAAGATTTATTAAATCCAGTTAATGCTGATTTAGAAGCAGCATAACAGGTTTGTCCTAAATTTCCTATTTGTCCTATTATAGAACCTATTGTAATAATTCTACCATTTTTTTTTTTATCATGTTTGGTAGTACCGATTTAGATAAAATAAATGCAGATGTTAAATTAGTTGATAGAATAGAAGACCATTCTGACAAACTAGTATTAAAAATTAATTTGTTTTGAGTTATTCCTGCATTATTTATTAATATGTCGATTGAATTAAAATTTTTGTTTATATCTTCAATACATTTTTTTAATAAAATAGAATCTTTAATATCACATACAATTGCAATTCCATTTTTTTTTAAATATTTTTCCATTGTTTTTTTATTTTTGTTCGAAGAACATATTCCAATTACTAAATTTTTTTTTTTATAAATTCTTTTGCGATTGATTTTCCAATTCCTTTAGTAGCACCTGTAATTAGAACAATTTTTTTATTCATAATTTTTTGTTATTTATTTCCTATATTCGAAAAAAAGTTTTTATTTTTATATAGAGAGATTGATTGTATTTCTTTAAATTCTTGATTTATATTGCTCAGTATTTTTCCCGGGCCAATTTCTATTATGTTTTTTATTTTATAGGAAATAATTAATTTCATGATTTCATCCCACCTTACAGGATTATACAACTGACGAATCAAAGCATCCTTAATATTTTTTGAAGAAAATTCACATTTTACATCTACGTTATTTATAATTGGAAAAGTAGGAACATTAAAAGTTATTTTTTTTAAAGCTAAGAACATTTTTGTTGAAATTTTTTTCATATGTAAGGAATGTAAAGGAATATTGATGTTTAAATTAATTGTTCTTTTCGCACCTAGTTTTTTACATAAAAAAACTATTTTTTTTACTAGTTTTTTATCTCCAGAAACAATAGTTTGGTTGTTTGAATTAAAAGCTATTGGTGAAACAATTTTATTTTTAGAAAGGTTTAAGCAAAGATTTATTATAATTTTTTTATCTAATCCTATTATAGCTTGTGTTGCACTTGGATATTTTTTAGTTATTTTATACATAAGAAAAGATCGTAATCTAATTAATTTAAGAGCATTAGTAAAATTTATTACTCCAGAACAAACTAAAGCAGAATATTCTCCTAAACTATGTCCTGCTGCAAGAATAGGAAAATTTTTTTTTTATCCATAATTTAAATAGAGTTACTGAAATAGTTAGCAATAAAGGTTGTAAATATTTTTGATTTTTTTGATTTGAAATTTCGTTATTATTTAAGCCTTTCCACAGATTATATTTAATACAAGAAGAAGCTAAATCAAATGTTTTTTTAATTATTGGGTTATTTTTTTTAAAAATTTCCGGCATGTAACTAGAATAAGCACCATGTCCTGAAAAAATCATAGCATATTTATTCATAAAAATTCCTTTAAATTAATATAAAAAATATTTTTTTTAAAATTAAAGTTTTTTGAATGTTTGAAACATTCATACGTATAAATAATTAAATTTTATTAATAATTATTTTTTATATTTATGAAAAATAACAAATATTATTTTTTTTTGTTAAAAATTATTTTTTTCCCCTTATAAAAACCATTTTTAGTTATGTTATGTCTCAAATGATGTTCTCCAGATGTTTTATCTACGGAAATACAATTATCTTTCAATGAATCGTGAGATCTTCTCATTCCTCTTTTTGATCTAGAAGGTTTATTTTTTTGAACTGCCATAATTTTTTCCTTTAAAAGGTTTAAATATTATCTTAATAATAAAATATTTTTCTATAAATAGCTATTTATTATTTTTATATGATAAAATACAGTTAATATCTTTAAAATAATAAAATATCTAATTTTATACAATGTTTTGAACAAAAGATATATTTTTATTTTGATAAAAAAATTAAATGGTTAATTTTAAATTTAGTTAAATAAGTTTTAATAAACTTGATTGAAAGCGTTTTTCAATAGGAGCTGAGATAAAAAGTTTTTTTTTAATATTAGGATGCAAAAAACAAACTTTTTTAGCATGAAGAAATAAACTTTTTTTTTCATTTAGAAACAAAAAATTTTTATCTAATTCGGGTTTTCCATAACATTCATCAAAAATAATAGGATGTCCAGCATGGGCAGAATGTACTCTAATTTGATGGGTTCTTCCTGTTTTTGGTGTTATTATCATTAAGGTGCAATTTTTATAATATTTTTTTACTTGAAATTTTGTTTCTGAAATTTTTCCTTGTTTATGTACAAAAACTGGATTTTTTACATTTTTATTCTTTTTCTTTTGTAATGGAACGGATATGATAGATTTATATTTTTTCCAATGTCCGTGAACTAATGCTAAGTATTGTTTTTTTATTTTTTTTTCTCTTATTTGTTTATGTAAATTACGAAGAGTAGATCTTTTTTTAGCTATCATTAAGACTCCTGAAGTAAGCTTGTCGATTCGATGAACTAATTCTAAATAAGAATAATTAGGATATAGTAATCGAAGATTTTCTATAATTCCAAAACGTAATCCGGTGCCTCCATGTACTGCTATTCCTGAAGGTTTATTAATAATTAAAAGAAAATTATCTTCGTATAAAATTTTTCCTTTTAAATTAAAGATTTCTCTCATTTTTTCAATTGAAATAGAATTTTCATTTTTTTTCTCCATTTTCATTGAAGGAATTTTAATTACATCTCCAATTTTTAATTTATATTTGGGAAGGATTTTTTTTTCGTTAATTTTTACTTTTCCTTTTCGTATAATTTTATAAATAAAACTTTTAGGAATTTTCTTAATTTTTTTAATTAAAAAATTATCAATTCTTTGTTCTATCATATTTTTTGATATAAGTATTGTTTGTATAGGTACGATATTTTTTTTCATTTTTCCTCTAAATATTTATATATATTTTAAAAAACTTAGGACAATTGCAATTATTTTAATATGTTTTATGTATTATAAAAATATAAATATGTTATTTAAAAAAAATTGTTTAAAATGTTAATAAGTAGTTTTATTATTTTTTAGGTAAAGAGCATGAAAATATTTTTCGTATTTTACATAGAAAATAATTTTTTAAAGTTAAAAATTAGTTATTAAAAAGCAATTGATTATTGTAATTTTTTTTATTAATAGTTGTTATTTTTTTTTAATTCATTAAACGTAAAAAATTATATTTCTAACTTTAGAAAATAATCAATGAAATATTAAAAACATTTAAAAAATGAATTTTTTACTTTTTTTTTGAATATAAAGACATTTTGTACAAATATATTCACATTTTCACTTTAATTTAAATATAATTTAAAAAACTTTTAAATTATATATAAAACAAGAGATTTTTAATGAAAAGAATGTTAATTAACGCTACTCAACAAGAAGAACTGAGAGTTGCACTTGTCGATGGTCAGCGATTATATGATCTTGATATAGAACATTTCGGTCATGAACAAAAAAAATCCTGTATTTACAAAGGGAAAATTACTAGAATTGAACCTAGTTTAGAAGCAGTTTTTATAGATTATGGTTCAAAAAAACATGGTTTTTTACCTTTTAAAGAAGTTTCTAAGGATTATTTTCTTTCTAATACTTCTTTTTCTGCTAATTCACATATTAAAGATTTATTAAGAGAAGGACAAGAAATAATCGTTCAAATTACTAAAGAAGAAAGAGGAAACAAAGGCGCTGCTTTAACAACCTTTATCAGTTTAGCAGGAAGTTATTTGGTATTAATGCCAAATAATCCTAATATAACTGGAATTTCTAGAAGAATTGAAGGTTCTAATAGAATAGAAATGAAGAAATTAATATCTTTATTGAATTTGCCTAAAAATATGGGATTAATCATCAGAACAGCTGGATTAGGAAAATCTTTAGAATTATTACAGTGGGATTTAAGTATTAGAATGAAACATTGGGATGCTATCATTAAATCTTCGAAAAATAAATCTGCTCCTTTTTTAATCCATCAAGAAAGTAATATAATGGTGAGGGCATTTAGAGATCATTTATGTCAAGAGATAGGAGAGATAGTCATTGACAATCCCAATGTAGTTGATGTTGCTAGACAACATATTAGTTTTTTAGGAAGGCCTGATTTTAAAAATAAAATTAAATTATATACCGGGGATGTTCCTTTATTTAGTTATTATCAAATAGAATCACAAATTAGTTCAGCTTTTCAAAGAGAGGTTCGATTATCTTCAGGAGGATCAATTGTGATTGATACTACTGAAGCATTGACAGCAATTGATATTAATTCTTCTCGTTCTACAAAAGGAACAGATATTGAAGAAACAGCATTTCATACTAATATTGAAGCTGTTGAAGAAATAGTTAGACAGTTGAGATTAAGAGATTTAGGAGGACTAATAGTAATTGATTTTATCGATATGTTAGTATTAAAAAATCAAAAGAAAATTGAAAATAAATTAAGAGAGTTAGCATCTCATGATAGAGCTCGCATTCAGATAGGATCTATTTCTAAATTTGGTTTATTAGAGATGTCTAGGCAACGTATAAGTTCTTCATTAAAAGAATCTACTCATCATATTTGTCCTAGATGTACAGGAACTGGTACTATTAGAGATAATGAGTCGTTATCTTTATCTATTTTAAGAATTATTGAAGAAGAATCATTGAAAGAAAACACATGTGAAATTCATGCTATTGTTCCTATAGAAATTGCTTGTTATTTATTAAATGAAAAAAGAGCAGCTGTTAATTCAATAGAAAAACGTCAATTTTCAGGAAAAATAATTATTATTCCTAATAATAAAATGAAAACTCCTAATTATTCAGTATTAAGAATTAGAAAAGGAGAAAAAATAAAATCAACTAGTTATCATTTACCAAATTTTCATCGCATTAATTTCTTAAATGCTTTACAAATAAAAAATGTCGAGAAAAAACAAAATGAATTTTCAAATTTCAGAAAATCTATATTAGTTAATAATGAATTAAAAAAAAATTCCTTTAATTTTTATAAAAAAAATACCAAGGAAATGAATTCAAAAAACAAAGTAAAAAAAGATTTAGTATCATATATAGGTTATTCTGTTTTTAGCACTACTAATATAATTAATAGATCACAAAAGTGCGTGCTGAGAAAAAATAACTTTAAGACAGAAATTGTTAAAAAAGTAATTCCAATTTATTCAAATCAAAATAAAAAAAGTAAGTTTAATTTAAAGAAAAGTTTTTTTAGTAATAAAGAAAAATTGGTTAAAGTTAATAAATATTTTGGAAATGAAAATTTTTTTCTTTTTATAACTAAAGAATTGGTTAATTTAAAAAATAAAATTTATAAAAATTGTAAAAATGATTTTTTTTTAAAAAAAAATAATAAAAATATTTTTAAAAAAATAGAAAAAAATTTTTTATTTGGAATTAATACAAAAAAAAAATCTTTATTTTATAAGAATTCTTTTTTTTTAAAAAAATGCTCTGAACTTTTTTTTCTTATTAAAAAAAATATAGATGCAGTAAAAAGATATAAATTACAGAATGTTTCAGAATACCAAATTTTTAGAAAAATATTTTTTAGTTTTCAACTATATAATATTTTTTATGATTCTTATTTTTTTTATTATAATTTTCCTATTTGGGTTCTAAATAAATTTTTCATTTTTCTTGAAAATAACAATAAAGAAAAAAAAAATAAAAATTTTTTAATTCAATATTTTTATGTAAAAAAAATATTTTTTAAAAAAAATGTTTTTTTAAAAAAAATAAAGGGAAAAACTTTTATTTCTTTTTTTTCAGAAAACAATATTTTACTTAAAGTACATAACATTTTTTTGAAAGATAAAAATAAAAAAATAATTGAAATAAATTTAAGTTTTTTAAATATTAAAAGTATTTATTTTTATAAAATTTTTATAAAAAAATATATTAAATATATTAAAAGAACAGTTAAATGTTCGCATAAAAAAAATTTTTTTTATAAAAAAGATCAAGTTGTTGATTTAATATCAGTCAAAAAAAATAAAAAAATTTCTGTTTTAAAAAAGAATTTTTCTTCTAAATATAAAAATATTTTTTTACAAAAAAATTATTCAAATTCTCCAGTTACAAAAGCATCTTTTTCATTTAAAGATAGTAATTTATTTTCTAGTAAAACCAATCAAAATATCCGTAAAAAAAATCAAAAAAAAACTGCAGCAGGTGTTCATATGGCAAAAAATATTTCTAATTCTCCTATGTGTAAACCTGAAAACATTAATATAAAATAAAAAAATTAATATAAAACTATTAATAGTTTTATATTAATTTTCTTCTAAAAAACAAATTATTTATTTTTTTAAAAAAGTTTTTTTTCTTACTTGAAAAAGTAGTTTTTAACATTTTAGAATTAATTTTATTAAAATTAAATAATTTTTAATTTTGTTTTTTCTTGATAAAAAATATCAATTTTATTATTTTTTTTTAAAAATTTAATAGAACAATTTTATTGAAAATTTTTTAAATTTTATATTTAAATTAATGTTTTTTATCAAACATTAAGATATGAGCAACTTACTCATTTCTAAAAAAAGTTATTTTTAAACTTAACATTTTCTTAAAAAACATTTTATTCTTATTTATAGTAATTTATTTTAAATTTCTATTTTTTAAAATATCTTAAAAAAGGATAAATTATTTTATATCTTTATCTTTTTAAACATAGGGTATGTAATTAATTAATCTATCATATAGAAAGAATATCATTTTTTATAAAGTTTAAATCTTTTCTTTTACATTTAAAATAGATATAGTTTATGTAGTATAAATTATTAAAATGTATATCAGTGTAAATAAAATCAAGATCTTTTTATTCTAAATTTATTAGCATCAGAATATATTTTTATTTTTTTAAAAAATAAAAAAATTTTTTAAACCAAGTGTATTTTTTACTATATTTTTTTTTAGATTTAAAATATTTAATATTTAAGTTAGCTACTTGAGCTGAATTAATGATTTTTTTCTTATTTATATTTTTAGGATCCACAATTCCTGAAACATGAAGATATTCTTTGTGATTATTTATAAAAATTTTTTTTTCCCCTATAATAATAAAATTTCCATTGGATAAAATTTTGCTAATTGTGACTGTTAATGTGTTTATAAAAACATTATTAATAAATAATTTTTTATTTTTTAGTTTTCTAATTTTTTTATTTTTATATAAATTAATTTGATTTTTTTTAAATAAATTTTTAAGAAAAATATTTAATCCAGAAGCTCCTAATTTAGTATAATGATTATTATTTTTTATAATATTTAGAGTAGAACTTTTTCCAATTTTAATATTTTCATGTAAAACCATGATCAATAGATCTCCAACAAAATATTCTTTCGGACAATTTTTTAAAATTGAATAGAAATTATTTTTAATTAAATTAATATTTTTTTTAGAATAAAAAAATTTTTTTCTTTTACAATCGATAGTAAAAATTATGTTTTTTTCAGGAATAAATCGTGTTTTTTTTTTAATGTTTTTAATAAAGAAAAAAAAATTATTAAAAATAATAAAAATATTGTAAAAAAAATTTTAAGTATTATTTTTTTTTTCATTTTTAAATATAAAAATTTTTATATAGTATATTTATACGTATTTTTTAAATTAATAATAATATATTATTACGAATTTTCCATATTTGTAAATATTATATTAAAAAATTAATCATTCACATTTTTTGTTTTATTAACTAATTTTCTATTAAATTTTTGTGCAAAATAAGTTTTGTTAAAAAATATTTGAAATGGTAATGAATATTCTTTTAGTATAAAATTTATTAACAATATTAGAGTCTTCTAATTGAGATTTAGGATTATTTTTAAATTATGAAATTATTTAAGCGTTTAGTTTCTGTAGGGGTAATAACAATACTGTCTCGATTATTAAGTTGTGTTAGAGATGTTTACATAGCTTATTCTTTTGGAGTTTGTAATGAAACTGATGCTTTTTTTATTGCATTTAAAATTCCTAATTTTTTTCGAAGAGTATTTTCTGAAGGAGCCTTTTCCCAAGTTTTGATACCTATTTTGTCGAAAATTAAAAATAAAAAAAAATTAAAAGAAATAAAAAAAGTTCTTTCCGGAATATTAGGACTAGTAATTTTTTTATTGTCTATAATTACTTTGTTAGGAATATTTAATTCCAGAAAATTAGTATTGTTAATAGCACCAGGATTTTTAGACGATCATAAAAAATTAGAACTTACAATAAAATTATTAACCGTTACATTTCCATATATGTTTTTTGTATCTATAACTATATTTATTTCATCTATTTTGAATGCTTGGAATTATTTTATTATTCCTTCATTTTCGCCTATAATATTAAATATTAGTGTAATATCTAGTATATTTTTCATTTCAGATTTTTTTGATCCTCCTATTTTATCAATGGCTTGGGGAATTGTAGTATCAGGTGTAATACAGTTTTTGTATCAAATTCCGCTATTAAAAAAAATAAACATGTTTATTGTTCCTTCTATTAATATATTTAATGTGAAAACATTGCGTATTTTGAAAAAAATGAGCCTTTCAGTTTTTTCAGTTTCTATTAATCAAATTTCTTTAGTAATAAATTCAATTGTTTCTTCTTTGCTTGTTTCTGGTTCAATATCTTGGGTATATTATGCTGAAAGGTTGATTGAATTTCCTTCTGGAATATTAAGTTTTTCAATTAGTACTATAGTACTTCCCTTATTATCAAAAAAAATAAATTTTAGTACATTGAAAAAATCTAAAAAAGTTATTAATTGGGCATTAAAAATAACTATAATTTTTTCATTTCCTAGTTCTATAGCTCTTATTATTCTTTCAAAATATTTTGTTTTGTCACTTTTTCAATACGGAAAATTTACATTTTATGATACTTTAATGACTCAAAAAGTTCTTATTTTTTATTCCATAGGTCTAGTTGCTTTTATTATAAATAAAATATTTTTTTTAGTTTTTTATTCTATAAACGATATAAAAACACCTACTTCTATATCGTTAGTTTCTTTTTTTTTAACTCAAATTCTAAATCTTATTTTAATACCTTATTTTCAACATTCTGGATTTGCATTATCTATTAGTATTTCAAGTTGGATTAGTATTTTAATATCATATCTAAAATTATCCGAAAAAAGGTTGTTATGTTTTCAATATGATTGGGTTTGTTTTTTATTTAAAGTTACTCTTTCAGTTTTTTTTATGTCTATATTAATGTTAATTATGTTACATTTTTTTTCTTATTATTTCTTTTTGAAAATGATGAATAGATTAATAATTCTTTTTATAATTTGTTTGATAGGGATCATAGGATATTTTTCTTTTCTTTTTCTTTTAGGAATTTGTTTTTCTGTTTTTTTTTGCAAATTTTAAAAAAATACATAAAAAATAAAATAGCTATTATTTTTTTTTAAATTTATGTTTTGGAGGGAGAGAGATTCGAACTCTCGGATAATTTCTTATCGGCGGTTTTCAAGACCGCTGCCTTCAGCCACTCGGCCACCCCTCCTATTTTGTAAAATATTCAAATAGAATTATAAATAGCATAAATGTATCTGTAAAGTCTTTTAATTGATTATTTCATAAATAATTATAATAAATTTAAAATTAAAAGATATTATAAAAATGCATTATTAAATTTTTATGATAAAAAAGTTTAATTTTTAAAATGAATTTGATTGTCTCAATACAAAATTATTGATATAATCAAAAAAGTTTATTACAATGGTTGGCGCATTGGCAGATTGGTGATGCGGCGGATTGCAAATCCGTAAAACTCGGTTCGATTCCGGGATGCGCCTAAAAAGTATGATTTAATTCAGCCCGGATGGTGAAATTGGTAGACACAAGGGACTTAAAATCCCTCGGCTTTAATAGCTTTGCGGGTTCAAGTCCCGCTCCGGGTAAAATTGGTATAGGCGTTTTTTTTATACCCTTGTAACACGATGAATTTCTTTGTTCTTTTTAATATTTTATAACTTTTAAAAAACTTTTTAAAAATTTCTAGAATATTTATAAAAGAACTAAAAACAATTCTAATTTCTCCATTATTTTTTAAATGATCAATCGAGTTTTTAATTATAGAAATACCAATTTTTAAGTTAATGTTTAATTCTTCATGCAATGGAATATTAGAAATAATTAAGTCAAATTTTCCATTGATTTCTGAATAAACATCACTAAGAATGAATTTTCCTTTTAACTTATTTTTTTTTAAAGTTAACTTACTTGATTCATGTGCTGCCAAATGAACATCTGAAAGTATTGCATTAATTTTATTATTATTATTTTTTAATAAAAAAGCAGATAAAATTCCACATCCGCAACCGATATCTAAAATATCTCCTTTAACTTTTTGTAAAAATGTAGATAGTAGTAATTTACTTCCTTCATCAATTTTATTGTAGCTAAATACACCAGGAAAAAAACACAAATATAAATCTTTCCAAAATAATAATTTAACAAATTTTTTTTTTGAAAAAAATATTTTTTTTGTAATTTTTCCATGTAAAAGAGAACATTTTCTTAAAAAACTTATTTTTTTTAAAAAAATCCATTTTTTTAATTTAGCAGGACTACTTTTTATTCCGCTTTTATTTTCTCCTATAATATAGATATCAGAACCGATAGGAAATAAAGAAAATAGATTTGTTAACTGGAAAATATTTTCTAAAACATTTTTTTTCCAAAAAAACATTAAAGTATTACTATCAGCAATAGTGTTACTATTAGGTAACAAAACATGTTGAATATAAATATTTTTTTTGTTTTTTAATTTTTTCCAAACGTTATATTGATTAGTATGAATTTTGAAAAATTTTAAATTTAATTCTTTGATAATTACATCATAATTTAAACCTGAAAAAAAAACTTTTTTATTTAAAAAGATATTTTGATTTTTAATTAATAAAGTACTGATGTTATTTATCTGTTTTTTGTTCATATTTTTTAAATCCATACTGATATTAATTTTTATATTTATATAAATTTACTTTATATTAATTTTAATTATTTTAAATAATTTTTTATTTTTTATAGATGAAATTTAATTAGTTAATTAAATAAAAAATCTGTATTTTATATGAAAATTTATGTATAACTATATAAGTTGCATTTTATTTAAGTATTCTAAACAATATAAAATATGAAAAAAAATCCTATTAAATTAAAAAGTAATTCTTTTACGATATTGGTACTTTATTTATTTAGTAATAAAATGGAAAAAATTTTAAGTTCGTTATATGAAAAAATGAGTAAATATTCTATTTTTTTTCAAAACACTCCTTTAATAGTAAACATATCTTATTTAAAAAAAAAAATTGATTTAAAAAAATTGAAAAGAAAATTATTTAATATAGGAATATTAATGGTGGGGGTAATCGGCACCACTAGCAATTGGATTAAAATAGAAAATAAAAAAGAAAAAATTCCGATTTTTTTGGAAAGAAAAAAAAATACTGATTTATTTTTAGATAATATTAATAAAAAAAAACTACTTTTATAAATAAGTCCATTCAAAAATCTAAAGTAATTAAGTTTCCAGTTCGAGCAGGACAAAAAATATATGCTCCTGAAGGCGATTTAATAATTATAAATAATGTTAATGCTGGTTCGGAATTAATAGCTAATGGAAATATTCATGTATATGGAACAATGAGAGGTAGAGCATTGGCTGGTGCAAAGGGAGATATTTCTTCTCATATTTTTTGTTTAAATTTACGTTCAGAATTAATTTCTATTTCTGGGGAATATATGGTGATGGAGCAAATTCCAAAAAATTTTATAGGAAAAACAGTAGATATTTTTTTAAGAAATGGAATTTTGGAATTAAACGAAATATGATCATATAATTTATGTATAAAAGGAAAATGTATATGTCTCGAATAATTGTAGTGACATCGGGAAAGGGAGGTGTAGGAAAAACTACTTCTAGTGCTGCAATAGCTACAGGATTAGCAAAAAAAGGAAAAAAAACTGTAGTTATTGATTTTGATATTGGGCTTAGAAATCTTGATTTAATTATGGGATGTGAAAGAAGAGTAGTATATGATTTTATAAACGTTATAAATGATAATATTACATTAAATCAGGCTTTAATAAGAGATAAACATACAAAAAATTTATATATTTTGCCTGCTTCTCAAACAAGGGACAAAGAGTCTTTGACATACGATGGAGTTTGCAAAGTTTTAAAAAATTTAATAAAAATGAAATTTGATTTCATCATATGCGATTCTCCTGCAGGGATTGAAACAGGAGCTTTATTAGCTATTTATTTTGCTGATGAAGCTATAGTAACAACAAATCCAGAAGTTTCTTCTGTGCGAGATTCGGATAGAATTTTAGGAATAATCTCATCTAAATCATATAAAGCGAAAACAAATCAAAATCCCATAAAAGAATATCTATTATTAACAAGATACAATGTTTCTAGAGTAAATGAAGGAGAAATGTTAAGTGTAGAAGATGTTTTAGATATTCTTAAAATTCAACTTATAGGAGTAATACCAGAAGATTTATCTGTATTGAAAGCTTCTAACAAAGGTATCCCTATAATTTTAGATTTAAATTCAATAGCAGGTCAAGCTTATTCTGATACAGTAAATCGATTGTTAGGAAATAAGATACCATTAAGGTTTATAAAAGAAGAAAGAAAAAGTTTTTTTCAACGTTTATTTAGGAGATAAAAATATGACAATATTAAATTTTTTTACATTTAGAAAAAATAATACTGCCCATATTGCTAAAAAAAGATTAAAGATCATAATATCCGAACAAAAAAAAATTAATCAGATTTCTGACTATTTTCCAGGATTAAAAAATGAAATATATCAAGTTGTTTACAAACACACTAAAATAAAGCCTAAAATGATACAAATAAAGATAAATTCTAAAAATAGAAATCTTTCAATTTTAGAATTAAACATATTTTTTTCAAAATAACAATTTTCATAAAATCATTATAATCCTAATGAATTTAAATAATTAGGAAAAATTTTTTTAATATTGCTATTTTTATTTTTATTGATATTTAATTGGGTGCAATATATTGCGTCTATAGCTTTCGAAAAAAATATTTTTTTGTTAATTTTAATTTTAGAATTAAGGAAGAATTCATTCCGAAAATTTCCTACAATTGTCCAACTATTATTTAGAAAATTGATTTTTTTGCTTAGTTCGGATTTTGTAATTAAATTTTCCTTTTTAATTTTTTCCCAAATTCCTTCATTATTTCTAATGTATTTTCCCCAATATACTTGATTATTATTGGCATTTAATAAAACTAATACTTTATTCAAATTTAGTTTTCTCCAAGCTTGTTCAGCTATAACAACTAAAGTTGAAAGTGGAAACAATTTAATATTTGTTCCTAATGCAAGACTTTGAGCTACATTTATAGCTGCTCGAATTCCTGTAAAATTTCCAGGACCTATTGTAAACGTAATAGCATCTACTAATTTTAAAGAAATTTTTCTAGATTTAAAAATTTTACTAATCATGATTAAAATCTTTTTTGTCTGGTTTTTCTTATTTTTTTCAAAAGTAGAGCTTATTTTTTTATTATATAATAAAGCTATTGAACAAACAGCACAAGAAGCATCTATAGATAATATCGTTTTATTCATTTTTCACTTAAAAATATTTTTTTATATAAGGTATACTAAATATATTTTTTTTCAACTATGTCAAAAAATAATTATTAATTTATCGATTTTATTTTTGAAATAATTTTTCTTTTTTAGAAATAACATTTTTTTTAATTCTTACTAAATTAATTCGATATTCTGTTGCTTCAATTATATGAAATTGAAAAGGAGGTATAGAAATAATTTCTCCTGGAGAGGGCAATTGTCCTTTTTGAGATATCAACAATCCTGCCAATGAAACATGATTTTCTTCTTTTTTGATTAATTCTTTAGTATTTAATAATTGTTCTAAAGAATGTAAATCGGTTCCTCCTTTTACAAGCCAACTATCATTTTCAGAAATTATTTCTGGAGTTTCATCTTCATCTGGAAATTCTCCTGCAATAGCTTCTAAAATGTCTAAAGGAGTAATTAATCCTTGCACAACTCCAAATTCATTAGTAATGATGGCTAATTTTCCTTTAGATTTTCTCAATACTTTTAATAAATTAATGGGATCTAGTGTATCTGGTATGATAATGGGAGGATTTTTAGAAGAAAATTCAATTAGATTCATTTTTTTTTCTATTTCAAACAATAATTCTTTAGCTCTAACTACCCCTATAATTTCATCTAGTTCTCCTTTACATACAGGAAATAAGCTATGAGGAGTAGCCAATAATTGACATCTAATTTCATTTATACTTTTTTCTAAGTTTACCCAAGAAATTTCTCCTCTTGGAGTCATCATACTTTTGATTGATCTCATTCCTAATGTTAAAACACCATTCATCATATATCTTTCTTCTTCTTTAAAAGTTTCAGATAAGTTCGTATTTGAAAAATTTATTTTTAAGTTATTTTTATCCGTTTTTTCGGGTAAATTATTTTTTTCTTCTGGATTTTCTTTTATCATTAATCGTAAAATTGCTTCTGCAGTTCTTTGACGCATAGAACGACGAGATTGATTTTTAATAAAGTTATTATATGAAATTTGATTAAATAATTCTATCATTATAGAAAATCCTATAGTAGCATAGATATATCCTTTTGGAATATGTATTTGAAATGCCCCAGCTACTAAATTAAATCCTATCATCAATAAAAAACTAAGACAAAGTAAAATTACGCTTTGATGATGATTAATGTAATTCGTTAAAAATTTAGATGCGAATGACATTATTGTCATTGAGATAATTACTGCTGTCATCATAATCGGTAAATTATTAACTATTCCAACTGCAGTAACAATAGCATCTAATGAAAAAACAGCATCTAAAACTATAATTTGTATTATTACAGCCCATAAACTAGCATAATTTTTATTACTAGAGTTATTTTCAGGATAATTTTCTAATCTTTCATGCAATTCAATTGTAGCTTTAAAGATCAAAAACAATCCTCCTGATAATAAGAGTAAATCTCGCCCTGACAAAACAAAATATTTAGTTTGTATAATAGGAGTTGTTAAGGTTACTATCCAAGATATCAATAGTAATAAGTTTAACCTCATTAACAAGGCTAAACTTAACCCTATTATTCTTGCTTTATCACGTTGTGAAGGAGGTAATTTTTTAGTTAAAATAGCAATAAAAACTAAATTATCAATTCCAAGTACTACTTCTAATGTAATTAAGGTAAGTAGACCTATCCATGTAGATGGGTCTAAAAAAAACTCCATTTTTAAACTCCGTAAGAAAGTAAAACAATAAAATATATGCTTATTCCATTTTAAATGTTTAATTTTAAAATTAAGTTTTAAATTAACATATATTCATATTAAGCATTTTTTTAAATAGTTATTAAAAATAATTTTTTAAAAATTTGATAAAATCATTATTTTTTTTGTTTATTAGATAATGAATTATTAAAAATAAAAGAGAATTATTTTTTTTAGAATTTATATTCTCTTTTATTTTTGAAATTACATATATTTTTTATTATATAATGCGATGATACGTTGATCTATTGGAGGATGAGACATAAATAAATTAAGAAAAGAATGAGATTTTCCATTAATGCAAAAAGCTATAATACTATTATCTTCTGTAGGTTCATAACTTGTTTTTATTTTTTTTAGAGCAGCAATCATTTTTTTTCTTCCTACCAATTTAGCAGATCCTGCATCAGCATAAAATTCTCTATATCTAGAAAACCACATAGTAATTAAACTAGCTAAAATTCCAAAAATAAGTTCTAACATTCCAGAAATTAAAAAGTAAGTCATAGAATTATTAGAATATCTATTTTCATCTTTATTACTAAAAAAACTAGTAACTATATTAGCTATAACACGAGAAATGAAGATTACGAAGGTGTTAATGACTCCTTGTATTAAAGTCATGGTAACCATATCTCCGTTTTTAATGTGCGTCATTTCATGTGCTATAACCGCTTCTGTTTCTTCTTTGTTCATATTTTTTAACAATCCTAAAGAAACTGCTATTAAAGATGAATTTTTATGTGGACCAGTAGCAAATGCATTGATATCAGAAGAGGGATATATTGCTATTTTAGGAACTTTAATATTTAACAAAGAAGATTGATCTTCAACGATTCGAAATAACCATTTTTCTTGCTCATTTAAAGGAATCGATAATATCTTCCCACTAACCGAATTTAAAGCAATCCATTTAGACATTAATAATGATATTAGAGATCCTCCAAAACCAAATAAGATTGACATAACTAACAAAGTATAAAGACTATTTGTCTTAATTCCTGTTAATGTTAGAACGACTCCGAATACTATTACTACAGCTAGGTTAGTAAACAAAAAAAGAATAATTCTCATCATAATTTTTTATGTATTCTCCCTTGTTTTTAAAAATAAAAAAAATATATTATTAATTTAATATTTACATAGAATTTGTATTCTTTCAATTTTTATTAATAAATTATTTTTTATTTTTTAATTAATCCCAATTTTGATTGTCTTGATTAATTAATTCATTTGATTCTTTTTCTGGCCCCCATGTTCCTGCTTTATATAAAATAGGAGTTTGATTAGTAGATAACCAAGATTTAGTTATTGCATCTATCCATTTCCAAGAAGCTTTAATTTCTTTATGACTAACAAACAAAGCTTGATTTCCCGTCATACTTTCCAATAATAATCGTTCATAAGCATCTGATAGAGAATTTTTAGAAAAAGTTTTTGAGTAATTAAAATTCAACTTAACAGTATCTAATAAGTATTTAGGTTGCAAACCAGGAATCTTGTTAATTATTTGAAAATCTATTCCTTCATTAGGCTCTAAATGAATAGTTAATTTATTTTGAGGAATATTTATACAAGAATGATTAAATAAGTTAATAGGCATTTTTTTAAAATAAATTACTATTTTTGAGCATTTTTTAGGCAATCTTTTTCCTGTTCTTAAATAAAAAGAAACTCCTTTCCAACGAAAATTATCAATTTTTGTTCGTATGGCAACAAAAGTTTCAGTACAGCTGTTTTTTTTTATTCCCTCTTCATTTAAATAAGATTTAATTTTTTTTCCATTAATCATTCCAAAAGAATACTGTCCTAAAACTGTATTTTTTAATATATTTTGCCGATTTATAAGACGTAAAGATTGTAAAACTTTCACTTTTTCATTTCTTATATCATTTGCATTCAAACTTTTTGGAGGAGACATAGCAATAATTGATAATATTTGTAATAAATGATTTTGAACCATATCTTTTATTTGACCAGTTTTTTCAAAATATTTCCATCTTCCTTCTATACCAACTTCTTCCGAAACAGTAATTTGAATATGATCGATAATTTTATTACTCCAGTTATTGAAGAATAATGTGTTTGCAAATCTCAATGATAATAAATTTAATATAGTTTCTTTTCCTAAATAATGATCTATTCTAAATATTTGAGATTCTTTAAAATATGTATTTATTTTTTTATTGATAATTTCAGAACTTTTAAAAGAATCTCCTATAGGTTTTTCTATAACTATCCTAGTATTTTTTCCATTTAAATTAAAAAAGTTTAGTCCTTTGCAAACTGTTTCAAATGTATTAGCTGGCATTGCCAGATAATAAATTGTAATATTTTCAGTAGGGTTTAAAATTTTCTTCAATTGTTCAAAACAAACATTTTCATTTATGTCCAAATTATAAAAAAAAATTCTGGATTTAAATAGTTTCCAAACTTTTTTTTCTAAAGGAAAATGTAAATAATTTATCAATGCTTTTTTCACAATTTTAAAAT